>CAIJNA010000067.1 GCA_903821805.1 uncultured Campylobacterota bacterium
AACGAACTCTAGAATTGGGCAGTTAAATTTTAAAAAAGTCAGATTACTTATCTGGAAATAGTTCAGGAATGATCCGTGAAGCAAAATGAGAATTAAATTTTAATCTTAATTTGCCTCTAGGTGTATCAGATTCAAGATATTGCATTTGGAGTAATTTGCCAATTAAAGTTGTTGCTGTTCTATCTTTTTTACCTATTATATTTTGTACGCGACCTCTTTCAATTTCCCCACTAATTAATAGTTCTTTAAAAATTAATTCTGAATACTGTGGTAGAGATTCTATGCCAAATAATCCTTCTTGAGATAATCTTACATACTTGTCTATATTTGCACCAAGAGAATCAATTTGAAGGTGTTTTCCCATATATTCAACTTGATCTAATGCTGTTTCTAGCATAAATTTTAAAAAATATGTTAACCCTCTTTTTGATAATGGACCTCGTCCATCTGTAACTCCTTGTGCAGGAATATCTGCTAAAGCTAAATATTCTTTATATTTTTTTTCTCTCTTTGATAATCCTCTGGATATATTCCATAGCCCATATCCCTCTATATTGATTTTATTTAATATATTGTCTAAAAATAATCTAGATACTCTTCCATTTCCATCCAAAAATGGGTGAATCCAAACTAATATGTGATGTGAGCATAAAGCATGTATTAACTGAATAGCTTTTGATTGATTTAATGATCTTTTATATAACTCTTGATATTCATTTAAATAATGCTCAATGAACTTTGTATCTGGGGCAGTATGTTTGCCAATGGCAACATTCATATGTCTTAATTCCCCTGGTATCATAGTTGCTTTTAAATTCTCATGCTCGATCTTTAGAAAAGATTCCATACCTTCTTTTGAATAAAATTCCTTGTGAATATGTAAAAGCATATCACTTGAATATGGATTCTCAAATTGATTAGATACCTTTTCAAGATTTCTTTGTACATCAATATGAACTATTGATAAAATTTGTAATGTACGTTGCCTTGTATCATTTGAAAAATCTTGATTCATTGCTTTATCAATATCGATAGGGTGTGTTTCCTCTGATTCAATTTTATTTGAATAATAGCTATTCGTTTTTCTTAAAAGTTCTTTGATTCCATTTGTAATAAAAATATTATGAGTGCCTTTTAGCATAGCACTTTTTATACAAACCTCCTCGGCTAAATTTAAAATATTAGTATCAATCGATCCATCTAATTCAAGTGGAATAATAGGTGTAAAACTCATTAATAACTCCTTATTTAAAAGTATATCATATAGAAATACTATTGCGGCTATTTTTGCGGTTATAAACTAGACAAAACCACTTATATAACTAATTTATTGTTATTTATAGTATTTTCTATTGCGGCTATTTTTGCGGTTATAATTTTAATATACAAATCAAATAATAACCGAAAATCCTCCTAAAAACACTACAACACTACTACTCCATTCTTTCACACATCATACCTTGACCAGCTCCCGCAGGCTTAACCCTCACAATCCTTTTTTATCACACAACACACAATCATATTTTTAGGGCTTTTTTGTGCTTAAAGCATATGAATAAATCAATCTTGGCTTTTTTATTTTTTATGATAAAATAAACTATAAAAGATGAAAATATTTAATAAATTATTCGTGAAATGATTATGAAATAGTGTTGAAATATTTCTATAAAATAATACAATTGTATCTTTTATTAAAGATGCTAAAGTATCACTTCCTCTCTTCAAATAAGACGTAAACTCGCTAAAAAAATATCAATGATAATAAAATTGTGGGGTAAGTTGGTGGATTAGAATAGTAGATATATGCATAAACCTCTTTGTTAAAGGATGTCTTGTTTATACCATAGCAACCACGACGTTTCAAGCATTTTTACAACTTTAAGGTAGATAAAATGACCTCTAAGGTGTCCTATATTACAATTATTATGCGAATTGGCGCTATCTAAAATTAATTACTTATCATCATCGTGCTTTTTAAACACCCATTATCATACTTAAATTGACATGCTTTACTATAAAAATCTTTAGCTTTTTCGTTGTCTTGTTTTACCCCTTTTCCATTTTCGTATGCAAAACCAAGTGCAAAACAAATCATTCCTTCACCTTTCTCGCATTCTTTCGTAAATATTTCAGCAGCTTTATCAAAATCTTTTTTCTTTACAGCTTCAATTCCATTTTGTATTTCAGGAGATGATTTATAGTTGCTCCCAAAAAGCATAACATTGGAAATTGCTATTATTAGTAATATTTTTAAGCTCATAATTTTTAACCTTTTTTATTTTAATATTTATCATTATTTATTAGTTCAACATAGCCACACCCGAGATCAATTCCTAGATCACATGACTTTTTGAAGAGTTCATTGGCTTTATCTTTGTCTATCTTATTACCTTTCCCATAATAATATAAACCAGCTAAATTTGAACATCCCATTCCGTCATTTGCATCACATGCTCTTTGATACATTTCTTTTGCAATAAAAAAGTTCTGAGATACACCTTTTCCTGATTCATAGAGCACTCCAAGATTTGAACAACCAGGAATATTTCCATTTTCACATGCTTTCTTATAAAGTATTTTTGCTTTACTAAAGTCCTGTTTTATATCTTCGCTATTTTCATAAAGTAACCCAAGATTAGAGCATGCAGCAAATTCACCAAGCGAACACGCTTTTTCATATAAATCTTTTGCTTTGCTGAAGTTTTGAGCCACTCCTTGGCCATTTTCGTAAAACACACCAATATTGTAGC
>CAIJNA010000068.1 GCA_903821805.1 uncultured Campylobacterota bacterium
AAATATGTCAATCTTAAGACCACCATTTCCTCTAAATAAAGAAGCAGTATCACTAAGTGACTCGAAACCAAGTGACTCTAGTTCTAGAATTGTGCAAATAGTTTCATAAATATTTAAATTATTTTGTAGTTTTAATTTTTGAGAAACTTCTGGGAATTTAGATTCAAAATTGTTAAATAATTTTGATTTGATATTATCAGAAAGCATAAAATTAATCGTTTCTTCTTTAACGAATTTTTGTTCAGATAAAACTATTTGTGAACCATTTTCATTGGAAACAATAAATGATATTTCAGATTTGCTACTTATATAAGCACAAATTGAACCTTTTTTGTATCCAGCATCTTTTGCAGAATTGAGAAATCTGTTTATCTTTTTGTTTTCATGTAATGCTTCAAGCGTTAATGACACTTTTGAGTCTTTAATTATTGAAATATTTTTCTGAACTATCACACAAATAGATGGATTGTTATCGTAAAAGAATAGATAATCTATACCACTCTCTTTTGCATTTTGGGCAACTAAAGCACTTTTTGTATTATAGATAGTTTTAATAAAGATGAAATTTTTACCGGTAATAAATTTAAGATTATCATCTTTGATTGTTACTTTAATTGTTGGTTTTTCAATTGAAAATAAAACTTTCTTTTCATTATCTGTTATTATAAATAAATCATCAATTTTGTCAGGATTTGTTAGAAGAAGTACAGAATTATGACTGTAGTGTGGTGAAAATGTATTTAAATCTTGGTATATTCTATTTTCATTATTTGAATAATGATTACATAGCAAACTATCATCCAGATATGTTTCACTTGAAGGATCTAGCAATTTTTCTATACATTTTGAGCAAGGCGCTATATTGTAGCTTATTGAATTGAACTTTTTTTGTTCTATATTTTCAGAGACTACTGATGTCTCAATATCCCCTAAAAATATAGAATGAGGCAGATATTTATTTGTCAAAGAGATAAAATTTTCTAATTTATGTGAGTCACTGTCGTCAAGAAGCAACGTAATTTTATGATTGTCAAAATTTACTGATCCATTTATTTCTGATTCTTGTAGTAAATGATTAATAAAGCCAGGAAAATAAGTATTGCTACTTTTATAGTTAATAATTTGTTTTATTGCCATTCTATATCCTCATATCTTGGAGCTTTTGGTTCTTTGTAATTTAATAATATAGTTTCGAGAGAAACTTCTTTAGTGTTTTTCGTAGCAGTTATTCCTGTATTTTCCAGTTCTTTAATTGCCGTATTTACAAAAAGATAAAAATTTTCTTTTATCTCACTTGTTAATCCTACGCCAACTGTTTCAATATCTTTTGGAACAATTCCTATAATATTAACTATTGCCATTTTCTCAAGAAGTGAGCATATTTCAAGCATTTCAACAATTTCAACCTCATGAGCTGTTTGCTTATAGCTTCCCAATCCTAAAAGTTCTTCTGATGGTAGATTATATATAGAACCAACCTTGTCGTCCATTGTGATAGTGTCTAAAATAATAACTTTGTCAAATTCTTGGTAATAAGTCATAAGTTGAAAACCTAATACTCCGCCGTCAACTATTGTAATATCTTGATTGAATGTATAGTTATTTTCAATATATTTTGTAGCAAAAACGCCAACACCTTCATCTTGATAGATTACAGTGCCGGCACCAATTAAAGCTATTTTCATACATCATCTTTTTTGATAAATTTTGATCCACCAACAACTATTGATATGTCACCTTCTTGCCAGAAAATTGTTCGCCATATTTGATAATAAACATGAAACATAACCCAAACGATAATCATATACATGCTTAAATGGTGAGAAATTCTTACATCCATATTTGTTCCACCTGTAGCCCAAATTGTCCAATCTGTTGCAAGATGCAACATCGCAGGCCACCATGAACCAATAGAGCTGAGACCAGATTCTAATCCGTGAACATATAATTGAAGACCAGTTAATAACATCCATAAAAGAAGAAGATGAAACACTGTAAAGAAAACTATATTAAAGCTATCGCTATGACTACTATCAAATCTTTTTCTTCTGTTGAACGTAACTAAATTTAGGAATACTTCGGCGAATTCTTGAAGATTTGTTTTGTTTGGAATAAGCTTTTTGTATGCTTTTTCAAATCTTGAAAAGAAATATAAATACGCAACAATAATACTACTTACGTCAAAAATAATAGCCGCCATAAAATGTATCCATCTATTCCATGCCATGACATATTTGTCAACAGCAGGGTCACTGATAAAACTTTGATAGTAAGGATGACCAATATAAAGCCCAGTTAGAACCGCACCAACCATGCATATAGCAACTATCCAGTGGTTCCATCTCATAAATGGTGTCATTCTCTCTACTTTTTTGTAATTACTCATTGACAACTCCTTAGATAGCGCAAGATGTATTAACTTTGAAGCTACTTAGTTCTTTACCTTTTGTATCAACTATATGTACGGCACAAGCAATACATGGGTCGAATGAATGTACAGTTCTTAATATTTCAAGTGGTTGCTCTGGATTTGCTACTTTTGTACCAACTAAAGCTGATTCGTAAGCACCAAGTCTTCCTTTGTAATCCCTAGGAGCCGCATTCCAAGTTGATGGAACAACTGCTTGATAATTTTCTATTTTTCCATCTTTTATTACAACCCAGTGACCAAGTCCACCTCTTGGGGCTTCAGCCATTCCATATCCTCTTGCATCTTTTGAAACTTTATCAAAGTCAAATTCAGTCCAAGTAGATAAATCACCTTTCGCAACATTTGTAGCTAATTCGTCTAGCCATTCAAACATAACTTCGGCCATTAATTCTGTTTCTATTGCTCTTGCAGCTGTTCTTCCTACTGTTGAGAATACAACACTTGCAGGCGCTGGTTTACCCAAACCTAAAGTATTTCCAAGTTTTGTTAGAAAGCTAGTTGCATGCTCAGTAATTCTTTTATCTCCTGCTGCCAATCCAACTACGATTCGTGCAAGTGGTCCAACTTCTACTCTTGTGTCATCATAAAGTGGAGATTTGATCCAGCTGTATTTTTCATTTGTTTTCAAATACGAATAACCATCTGCTTTTTTCTCTAAACCTGTATATTTAGGATTAGTTTCACCTACAAATGGATGTAGTCCTTTATCATTTTTACCTTCATACCATGCATGAGTAACATCTTCTGTTATTTTTGCTTGGTCAAGAGGATGCAATTTTGTTAAATCACCATTTAAAACAACACCTTTTGGGAAAAGTAATGCAGAATCATAAAAACCATTATCATTTAATCTGAAATCCCCATAAGACATATAGCTTTTTAATCCAGCACCAGTTCCATCAAGAGCTTCACCAGCATATACTGTTCCAGCCATAAGTACATCCACTAAATAAGCATTTTTAATAAAATGTGTAGCTTTAGTAAGAATAGATTTGAATGCAGCAATTCTCGCAGGGTTTTTAATATCTTGAATACACGTAACCCCACCAACTACTAGTGATTGAGGATGAGGCATTTTACCACCAAATATTGCCATCATTTTTGACATATCTCTTTGCATATCAAGGGCTTGAAGATAATGCGCAACAGCTATCAAGTTTTGCTCTGCTGAAAGTTTATAATTTTTGTTTCCCCAGTAAGCATTTGAGAATATTCCAAGTCTCCCTTGTTTTACGAATTTTCCAACTCTTTCTTGTATTGCTCTAAGTTCACCTTCTCCTGCTCCAAATGGTGTATTTGTCCATTTTAAAGCTTCTGCAGCAGCTAGTTTTGGATCAGCTTTTAATGCACTTGTAATATCAACCCAGTCTAGCGCATGAAGATGATAGAAGTGAACAACATGGTCGTGAACATATAGTGCGCCTTGTATTAAGTTTCTAACAATTCTTGCATTTTTTGGAATATCAATACCAAATGCATGCTCAACAGCTTCAATACTTCTTTGATAATGTGTTCCTGTGCATACTCCACAAATTCTCATTGCAAGCATACCAGCATCACGTGGATCTCTACCTTTTAATATTGTTTCAATTCCTCTAAACATTGTTGAACTAGCAAAAGCGTCAGTGATTACATTGTTATCATCAATAACTGCTTCAATTCTAAGATGCCCCTCGATTCTAGTGATCGGATCTATTATTATATGTTTACTCATATTATTTCCTTTATTTTATTATTTTGCTATCAATGTTAATTTTGAGAATTCCCATCTTTTTTACCAGCAGCAATGCTTATCGCAGCGTGAATTCCAATACCTATACCAGCAGCAGTTATTAATGCCATACCGAATTCGTCAACAGTTTTTTCAACCCCACCAGTTGGTGCTTTTATATGCGAATCAGACATAGGTCTTTCTGTTGCAAATTTATCCCAAAATTGTTGTTCACTACAACCAATACAACCATGCCCAGCACCAATTGGCCAATTTGTTCCGCTATTATATTTTACGATTGAGCAGTTATTAAATGTCATTGGACCTTTGCATCCCATCTTATAGAGACAGAAATTATTTTTAGCACCTTCATCTCCCCATTCTTCAACAAATTCTCCAGCATCAAAGTGAGCTCTTCTTTCACAGTTATCATGTATTCTATAACCAAAAGCAAATTTTGGTCTATTTAAATGATCTAATTCAGGAATTGTTCCTGTTAAAACAAAATGTAAAATTGTTCCAGTAATATTTGCAGGATTTGCAGGACAAGCCGGTATATTTATAATTGGTTTATCTTTGATAATATCTTGAACCCCAACAGCGTCAGTTGGATTTGGACTAGCAGCTGGAACACCACCAAATGTAGCACACGTTCCTACAGCAACTATAGCAGCACTATCTTTAGCAACTCGAGTAAGGTGTTCTATATATGTTTCTGCTTTTGCTCCCATTGTTCCATAAAGCCCATTCATCCCTCTTGGAATAGCACCTTCAACAACACATAAATATTTTCCTTTGAAAGTTTTCATCGCTTCATCAAGATGTTCTTCTGCTTGATGACCGGCTGCTACCATTAGAGTCTCATTAAATTCTAATGATATTGTTTCCAAGATAAGTTCATCAATCGTTGGTGAATCACTTCGTAAAATTGCTTCACTATTTCCAGCACAATCTTGAAGTTCAATCCATATTACAGGAACTCTATTCATAAGCTCTGCAGCACGTACAACAAGTGGTGTAAAAGTTGGTGGTAACATTAAAGCAGCACATGCAGCACTTGCCCATTTCATAAAATCTCTTCTTGTAAGTCCTTCATATTCCATTACGTCAACAATAGATGTTTTCGCAGCAATTTGAGTTTTTTCAAGTTCACCAAGTCTTTTTTCCATGATTAATTTTAATGAATTATAGTATTCATCACCACGATTAGTGTTCACTTTAGCACCTTTAGCGCTAAACATTTGAGCCAAAGCTTCTCTTTTATCTAACATAGCAACTCCTTTATATTAAAAATTACTCACACAAATATGAATAAGTTTTTATAATAAAATTGTATTCCCGCTGTGCTTAACTGAGGCTTAATATAAAATATGAGAATTATACAATTACATTAATGTAATTGTAAGAATTAAACTCATTTCGCCTAATTTTGTTTTGTAATGTTTTGTTTATAAAACTCATATATGATTATTTGAGGTGTAAATCTTAACTATTTTTTGTTGAAGATTATTGAGTTAGAAATTCTTTTGTGTATATTATTTCATCAAATGCACAAAGTGCTTGAGTACCTTTTTGGTATTCAATAATTGGTCTCTTTAGAAGCATATTATCTTTTTTTAACCAAGCTAATTTTCCTTCATTATCAAGATTCAATTCTTTTAATCCAAGAGTTTTGTATTTAGTCCCTTTATTGTTGAATAATGTATTGATATCAATTTTTGAAGCAAAAAAGTCTATTTGATCTTCAGATAAAGGCTCTTTTCTGAAATCAATAAATAGATATTCCAAATTATTGTTTTCACAAAATTTTATAGCCTTTTGAACACTTCCACAAGTTTTAATTCCATAAATTTTCATTGTAAATATTACTCGATAATTTGTGGTACTATGAAATAATTATCAGCAGTTTTTGGAGCATGATCCATTATATGTTTAGCTAGTGCTTCATTACCATCTACAACATCTTCTCTCATTGGTTGTCCACCACTGATAGTGGTAAACGTTGCATCTACTCCACTCACATCAATCTCATTCAAATTTTCAACAAAGCTTACAATATCTGCAAGATCAGATCTAAGATGCTCCCTTTTTGATTCGTCTATTTCTAGAGATGAAAGTTTTGCTAATTTATCTATTGTTTTGTCATCAATTGTCATTTTATATCCTTAGTTTTATTTGCTTAGTGTGTTTATTATTCTTTTTGCATAAAATTCTTTTTTGAATTGTACCCAATCATCTTTTAAAATGGCTTCCCTTGCTTCTCTCATGAGATTTAAATAATAGTGTAGATTGTGGATAGAAGCTAATCTAAAATATGTCATTTCGTTCGCTCTATATAAATGATTCAAGTATGCTCTTGAAAAGTTTTTGCAAGTATAGCATTCACATCTTGGATCAAGAGGAAGAGCATCTTCTTTGTATTCAGCTTTTTTAATATTTATTCTGCCAAAAGTTGTAAAAAGTGTCCCATTTCTTGCGTTTCTAGTAGGCATTACGCAGTCAAACATATCAATTCCACGATCAATATTTTCAATTAAATCCTCAGGAGTTCCAACCCCCATAAGATATCTTGGCTTATCTTTTGGCATGAAACTAGTTGTATACTCAACTGTATCGTACATTTCATTATTAAGTTCACCAACAGAAAGTCCACCAATAGCAAATCCATCGTAATCAGTCATTGCACATAATTGCTCGGCTGACATTTTTCTAAATTTTTTACTAATACCACCTTGAATAATCGCAAAAATATTTTGATTTACACCAATGCCTTTTTCTTTTTGCTCCATATGATATTTTATAGCTTCATTAGCCCATTTAGTAGTTCTTTTTATTGAAAGTTCAATTCTTTCATCACTATTTGGTAGCGCAACCAAATCATCTAAAATCATCATGATATCACTTCCGAAATCATACTGTGCATCCAGAACTGATTTTGGTGTAAAATAGTGCTTGCTCCCATCGATATGAGACTTAAACATCATTCCATCTTCATCTTGTTTGGTATTTTTACTTAAGCTAAATGCTTGAAATCCACCGCTATCAGTTAAGAAGTTATTTGGAAATCGACTAAATCCATGCAATCCACCAAATTTCTTAATGACTTTACTTGTTGGTCTCAAATAAAGATGGTAAGTATTTCCAAGAATAATTTGTGCACCAAGGTTTAACATATCATTAAAATCAAGTGCTTTTACTACAGCTTGGGTTCCAACAGGCATAAAAACTGGAGTTTGAACATCCCCATGTGCCATTGATAATGTAGTAGCTCTTGCTCTACCACTTGTTGCATCTATTTTAAATTTCATGTCTATCCTATAAGTTTAATTTTGACTCGTTTACCCAACTGCTGGAAGTTGATAGTTGGGAAGAGTATCCCTATTGCAAATCGAATAATTAATAATTTTTGGCAAACTAAATTGTTTTGGTTCTTCGCCATCTTCTAAAAATTTCATTTTTATTTCATTTTGTTCATTCAAGAAAAAGTACTTTTTCCCAAGGGCTTTAATTGGAGAGTGACCGTTTGTTTCAAAACCACTAATTGCATAAAAAGGAATATTTAGAGTAACTGATAGTGTTTTTAGAAAAATATATGTAAGCTTGATTGACATATAACTTCCTGGACCATTGACATAAATAAGCTCATTAATGTCACCATCATTAATAATCTCACTGATTATTTTTGGAAGTATATCACTGGTTTTCCCATCATTTTTTATAATATTTTGAAGCACTTCATTGTGATAAATCCCAATTAAAATAGGGCTTGCAATAGAAATAACAAAAACAGTTTTTTTCACATTAGTCATACAATTATGCTTTATTTGTTGCATAAGCCATTTGTAAATTTGTTACTTCGCTTGTTGTATTTGCTTTTTCAAGATCTATGATTTCATAGTTTTCTGGATCCTCAAGTAGTTTTTTTGTAAGTAAATGATTAAGATGATGACTACCTGCTATTGCTTGATATTCACCAATCATTGTATACCCAAGAAGAGACATATCGCCAATAGCATCCAGTATTTTATGTCTTACAAATTCATCTTCATATCTTAAACCATCAGGATTTAGAATTTTCTGATCGTCTAAAACAATAGCATTTTCTAAGCTCCCACCAAGAGCCAATCCAACACTTCTTAAGTATTGAACTTCATGCAAGAATCCAAAAGTTCTAGCTCTAGAAATATTCTCTTTATAGTCTTCAATAGAATAATCAAATCTAAAATTTTGCTCCCCAATTACTGGATGTTCAAAATTAATTGAAAAGTCATAAATAATATGATTTGATGGTTTTAATTTTACAATTTTAGTTCCCATTTCAACTGAAACCTCTTTTTTAACTCTAATTGCTTTTTTAGGCTCACTTTGTTCTTTGATGCCTACCTCATCAATAAGCATACAATATCCGCTACTGCTTCCATCAAGAATTGGTATCTCATCATTATCAAGAACAATTTTTAAATTATCAATCCCATAAGCATAAATTGCCGACAATAGATGTTCTATGGTTGAAACAACAACACCATTTTTACCTATAACTGTTGCCATTTTAGTATCAACTACATGCTCAGGATTTAGTGGAATAGTAACGCCTTCATCTTTTCTGTAAAAAATAATTCCCATATTAACCTCAAGAGGTTCAAGTACCATTTTCACAGGAACTCCTTTGTGAAGACCTATTCCGATTATTTCAACACTCTTTTTAATTGTTCTTTGTTTCATTTTATTTCTTTATTTTGCTTTTTTATTAGTCAACTATTATGGATTTTGATCAATTATAGCTTTACTTGCATCAAGTATCTCTGTAATTCTTGTTTTTATCCAGTTTTGATCCATCCATTCGATTGGATTAACTTCTATACCTTGAACAAGAATACCAAAATGTAAATGATCCCCAAGTACAGCACCTGTTGTCCCAGTTGTTGCAATTTTTTGATTTTTTACAACTTTATCACCAATGTTAATAAATTGATTTGTTGTATGAGCATAAAGAGTACCAAGTCCTAAACCATGATTTATAATAATAGTATTTCCGTAGATTCCCAAATATTCTTTAAAAATAATATTACCACCATTTGAAATTGTAATGCTATCATTTTTAACACTTGCCCAGTCAAGACCTAAATGCCATGCTTCATCAATTTTTACATTATCAAGGAAATAGTGTCTTCTTTCTCCAAATCCAGCTGCAGTTTGAGATCCCTGAAGTCTTACAAATGCTTCTGGTCTAAAATCTTGAATCATATCTTTTTTGATATTTTTGAGAGAAACTTGCTTTATTTTTGCTATATTTTTAGCTCTTAGCTCTCTGTTCTGTTTTACAAATCTTGCTGCTAAATCTTGCGGAACTTCCTCGTTCATATTTTCTAAAACAGTTTTACTAACTGTGTCTATAAATTCTTGTGTGATATTTAGATTATCATTTTTAACTGCAAAATCTTGAATATAAAGAGGAATTTTAGCAGATGATTTATTTCCAGCTTTGTCAATCGCCACAACATTTGCCCCAGTAAATGACTCAAATGGAATATTTATATCCCAAGCTATAATTGCTGCATAATAATTCTTTTTATGGAATGGAATAAGTTCGAAGTTCATTTTATCACTAAAGTTTATGTAAGCATTTTTTAGATTTTCATCAGCAACTTTTACTACTACTAAAGCACTCCCACCTCTTGCTATGTATCTACTATTATTTACGACAGAAGTTATTGGAGCTTTATTGTCAATTTTCACTTCATATGTATTGTCTGTAGTATTTCCAGTTAAAAATCCCCATCTACTGTCATCAGTTGCTTCAATAATGATTTTTACTTGAGATTCTTTTTGAATATTATCAAGCTTTGGCGGAGCAAGTTTTAAACTAATTTTTGAAATAGGAGTTGCTAAAGCTTTTTCATCCAATACTTTCTCACCTTTTTCATCTATATAGGTTATTTTGTAAGATGTAAGTTTACTATTATCGCTTAATTCGATTTCAAGATTATCTTTCATATTCCAAAATTCACTTTGTTTGAATTTTACAACTGGAGAAACTCTTTCAAATTGTGGAGAAAAGAATAAAAATCCAAGACCCATACATACACCTAATAATACACTAGGGATAAAATACTTACCAACTTTAATTCCCCTGCTATCTTTAAAATTTCTTTCCATTATCATCCTTCACTTTTTATAAGATTTAAAATTTGTTTTTTTGCTTCATCAACATTTGTAGTTTCTAAAATGCATCCGGCAGCCATTTTGTGCCCACCACCATTTAATTTAAGGGCTATTTTTGATACATCAATATTGTTTTTGCTTCTTAGTGACGCTCGTGTTTTATCTTTTGTGACTCGTAATAAAATAGCAATATCAACAACAGATATTGAAAGTATCATATCAACTGCATCCTCAATATCTATCAGATTGGCTCCAGTTTCTTCTAACCATTTAGGTAAAACATAGATTGTTCCTACCTTGCCTTCATGATGAAGTTCTAGGCTATTTAAAACCATAGGTAATAATCTAAATTTTGCCAATGATTCACGTCTCAATAATTTATCTGCAATTAAAGATGGATTAGCTCCGCAAACTATCAAATGATGAGCCATTTTGAAAGTATTTTCATCAACTCTTGGTGTACTAAATCCTAAGCTATCACTATAGATTCCGGTATATAAGCAAGTTGCCACAGCAGGAGTTATATTTAAATTGTTTTCTTCAAAGAATTCATACACAACTTCTGCTGTACTTGATTTTGTATCATCTGTAATATTAAAATCACCAAAATTATCATTTGATGCATGATGATCTATGTTTATTACAGTTATTCCATCTTTAATGTTAACAGATGGACGTTTCTTGTCGCCACAATCAACATAAATTACTAAATCATAAAAATCTGGTAAATTGTCTGTTATTTTTTCAAACCTTTCGAGATAATTAAGATTTGCCGGTAAATTTTTCATTTTATTGAAAACTTTATGCTTGATTTTTATTTCACTTAGTAAATTACTTAACGCTAATCCACAAGATAAAGTATCTGCATCAGGATTTACATGTGTCAAAATTAACACATAATGTGAACTTTTAATTCGTTCTAATGCCTCTTTGCAAATATTCGTATTTATCATTATGGTTAGTCAAACTTCATTGAAAAGTCAAGCCATGTAGCTTGATGTATTATTGATCCACTACTAATAGCATTAACACCACTTTCAATATATCCGCAAATTGTTTCAGCTGTTATATTTCCACTGGCTTCAAGAAGTACATGTGGATAATATTCATCTCTAAATTTAGAAACATCCTTGATTTGAACAGGTGTCATATTGTCGCACATTATAATATCTCCACCTGCATCCATGGCTTCTTGAACTTGCTCAAATGTTTCACATTCAATTTCAATTTTAGTAACCCATGAAATTCTTTTTCGAGCTGTTTTAACAAATTCTTTTAAATCCGTGATGGTTTTAAGGTGAGTATCTTTTAACATAAGACAATCATCGAGTCCAAGTCTATGGTTTATGGCACCGCCAATTCTACTTGCATATTTTTCAAAATCTCTAAGACCGGGTCTCGTTTTTCGTGTGTCTAGAAGAACAACACTACTTCCTTCAAGTAATTTTGCGTATTTGTTAGCGTTTGTTGCGATCCCACTTGCGTGTTGTAGTATATTTAAAAAAGTTCTCTCGCTACTTAGAAGTATTGAAGCTTTGCCTTCAAGCTCTGCTATAACATCACCTTTTAAAACTTCTTCACCATCATGTATCAAAAACTTACAGTCAAATTTTTCACTTCTAGCTAATACTTTCGCGTATTTCACACCAGCTAAAATTCCATTATCTTTTGCAATAACTCTTGCAGTAAATCTTCCAGATGGGGCTATGTCAAAAAATAAATCCCCTCTACCATTATCTTCTAGAATTGCATTTTTTACAAATTTTCTAATATTAATTGCCATGTTTTATACCTCAAACATTCTTTCTAAAGCTATTCTTGCATACTTAACAGTTTCATCATTTACGAAAATTTCGTTCGCAAAAGTTTCATTTTTAATTGATAGCAACGAATTATATAAGTCTTCAAGAGTTGTCTCATTCATGGTTGGACACTCTGGTTTTGTGCTACTTAACACATAAGTATTTTTAGGTCTTAGTCTATTTACCATATTGTATTCAGTGCCAACGGCAACCTTTTGCTCCGGATCTAATTCCTTTGTAATGAAATTGATTAGTTGAGAAGTGCTACCAACAAAATCACTTTTTTCAACTATTGATGGATCACATTCTGGATGAACAGCAATGATAATTCCAGGGTATTTATTTCTAAAAAATTCGATATCTTCAACTGTAAAAAGTTGGTGAACAGAACAAAAACCATTAAAACATATTATATCTGCTTGCATAACGACTTCAATATTATCAATACCAACAACAGCAGACTTTAGTCCTATTTGTTTTGCAAAATTTTGCCCCAAACAACGGTCTGGAACAAAAAATATTTTCTTACCGCTCGTAAGACCCTTTTCAATTATTTTAAAAGCATTAGCGCTAGTACAAACATATCCGCCCATTTTCCCAACAGCAGCTTTTACTGCAGCACTAGAATTAATGTAAGTTATTGGCAAAATATCATTGTTTGAAAGTCCAGCATCATTTAAGATTTTTAAATTTGCATTAAAATAATCAACATCAATCATTTTAGCCATAGCACAACAAGCAATTTTTGGCATTAAAACTCTTTTTTCTGGAGCTAAAACTTTTACACTTTCCCCCATAAATCCAACACCACAAAATATTATGTTTTTGTGTTGAGTTGATATCGCCTTCTTGGCAAGTTCTAAACTGTCGCCAACAATATCAGCTAATTCAAAAACTTCATCTTTTTGATAATAATGCGCAACAATAGTTACATCAAGCTCATTTTTGAGGTTCAAAATCTCTTCTTTAAAATTCATAAATAATACTACCTCTCTAAAAATTATAGTTATAAATATAACTAAATAAAGTTGATGAATGACTGAGTTTTTTACTTTATTTACGATGTTGTGTGAAAACAACCATAATGTTATATTTTGGTTTAACTTGTTAGTATTTTGTCAAAATTATAAGACCACTTTGGAGGCAATTATTGGAACGACTTGTAGAAGTTGAAAAAGTCTCTTTTGAAGACACAACCACTGAAAATATACTTCGTCCAAGCATTTGGGATGAATACATAGGGCAAGAAAAAATCAAAAAAAATCTACAAGTTTTTATTGAAGCCTGCAAAATTAGATCTGATGTGCTTGATCATATTTTACTTTTTGGACCTCCTGGACTAGGAAAAACAACTCTAAGTCACATTATTGCAAATCAAATGGGAGCTAGTATTAAAGTTACAGCTGCACCGACGATTGAAAAGGCTGGTGATTTAGCTGCAATAGTTACAAATCTTAGTGAGGGCGATATTTTATTTATTGATGAAATTCATAGATTAAGTCCTGCCATTGAAGAGATTCTTTATCCTGCTATGGAGGATTACCGACTTGATATAATTATTGGAAGCGGTCCAGCAGCTCAAACTGTTCAAATAGATTTGCCTAAATTTACTTTAATTGGTGCTACTACGAGAGCCGGAATGATAAGTAATCCACTGAGAGATAGATTTGGAATGCATTTTAGAATGAACTTTTATTCTGATGATGAGTTGGCTAAGATTATTACGATTGCAGCAATTAAACTTGGTAAACCAACAAAGGATAATGCTAGTTTTGAAATAGCAAGAAGAAGTCGTGGAACACCAAGAGTTGCACTACGTCTTTTAAAAAGAGTTAGAGATTTTGCTGAGGTTAGTGGTGAAAATGAAATAACTCTTGAAAGATGCAAATATGCACTTGATGAACTCGGCGTAAATGATAAAGGATTTGATGAGATGGATTTGAGACTTCTTGAATTGTTGATTTCAAATAAAGGTAGACCCATGGGTCTTTCAACTATTGCTGCTGCATTAAGTGAAGATGAGGGGACTCTTGAAGAGGCTATTGAACCTTATTTGCTTGCAAATGGATATATAGAAAGAACAGCTAGGGGACGAATCGCTAGTGTTAAATCATATGAATTATTTCGCTTGACTCCTCCACCAAGCGTTGCCATGGAAGCTAAGCTATTCAATTAATTTTTTAATAGCATTGATGTAGCTTAGATTTGATATATTACTATCTGGTTTATAGGCTTTATCAAATGCTGTTCCATGGTCAACCGAAGTTCGTTTTATCGGAAGTCCTAATGAAACATTAATCCCCTCTTCAAAATACAAAGCTTTAAGTGGTGCAAGACCTTGATCGTGATACATTGCAATAAAGTATTTAAATTTTTCTCTCATTTGGGGTGTGAAAATTGTATCTGGAACAAATGGCCCAACAAATATCTCGCTTCCCAATACATCATTTATTTTTTTAATAGCTTTTGCTATTTCTTTTTCTTCATTGCCTAGAACTCCATCATCACCAGCATGAGGATTTAGTCCTAAAACAGCAACTTTTGATGGCTTCTCGCTTCGAAAAAACTTATCCAAGAAGTTAAAAAGTTTATTTTTTGTGATCTCTTTGGCGACTTTTTTTAAAGGAATATGTTCTGTAAAAAGTGCAACATACATTTGCTCACATCCAAGCATCATAATTGCATCTGTTTTGAAAATATCTCTAAGCATATCAGTGTGACCAACATACTTTATCCCAGCTTTCTGCCAAGCTTTTTTATTTATAGGCATAGTACAAACACCATCGGCTTTATTTTCTTTTGTTAATTTTATTGCATCAAGAAAAGACAAATAGCTAAAACGACCAGATTTTTTTGAAACTTTTCCCGGTTTTATTTTAAAATTTTTATGGGTTTGAAATGTTTTAAAATCAATAGGAATATCAATATTAAGAATTTGACTAGCTTGCTTTAGAAGATCATCGTTTATACAATAAATTGGGTTGCACAATGAACTAACTATTTTGTGATTTCTAAGTAGAAGTTCGCATCCTATTCCATTTATATCTCCAACAGAAATAGCTATTGTTTTCTTAGTCATTAGTTACAATCTTTTTCATTTCAATAATAGCTTTTTCTAGCCCTGTAAATACACTTCTTGCGATGATGCTTTGACCAATATTGAGCTCACTTATTGAAGAAATACTTGAAATAAGCTTTACATTTTGATAGTTTAATCCATGACCAGCGGCAACTTTTAGACCAACTTTATCGCCAAAATTAGCACTATTTTTGATCTCGTTTAGGCTGTATTCTAGCTTGCTTGCGAGTTCATTTCTAGATAATTCAAGCTCTTTTATAGTGTGATGAGTTTTGTTTAAGCCACTAAAAAGCATCGCATAAATATTTGCAAAAGTTCCAGTGTGAAGCTCGATCCATTCAACTTCAAGTTCTTTTGAAAGCTCAATAATATCTTCTTTTGGATCAATAAATAAAGAAACTTCAATACCATGATCGTGCAATTTCGATACAACTTTTTTGATCTGTTCAAAATTATTTTTTACATCAAGTCCACCTTCGGTTGTAACCTCAGCTCTATTTTCAGGCACAAGCGTAGCTCTGTGAGGTAATAACTCACATACAATATCTATGATTTCATCATTAATACTGCACTCTAAATTCACAGGAAGAGCTGAAATGTTGATAATATTTTTCGCATCATCATCGCAAATATGTCTTCTATCTTCCCTTAAGTGAATTGTGATTTGATCTGCTCCACTAATTTTGCAAATAGGAACAGCGTCGAGTGGATTTGGATCATTAATTTTTCTGGCTTCCCTTAAAACAGCTATATGGTCGATGTTGACTCCAAGTAACATTTGCAATCCTTTTTGTAATTCTCTTGTAATGTTTGATTTTAGCCAAAAGGTACTTACAATCTTAATCGCAGTATATAAACTTTTTGGATAAAATCAACAAGTTTAAAAATTCAAAGAGGATAATATGTTCCAAAAATTTAAAGATTTACAAAATAAAACAAATAAAAAATATATGCAATTTAGTAATAATTCAAACCTTACAGATAACGATAAAAATTTAAGATTCATGATCATAAGTGCTCTTATATTAGTTGTTCTTTTGATTTATGTATTAGTTAAAAGCAATCTTATAGCTTTTAATGGCAAGTATATATCTATTACAATTTTTATCATAATGTTTGCTATTACTGCTTTTTATATCAAGCAATACAAAGGGAAAATTATTGATTTGTTTACCAAGACTAGGTTTGTAAATGAACCAGAAAGAGTCCAATCAGGTACGCCGAATAATACAGTATCTGGTCAAAAAGCAGAAGTATCTTCCCAAATAGAGCCTATAAGTTCGAGTATTAAATTTAGTGATATTGCAGGAATTGAGACAATAAAAGAAGAGCTAGAAGAGATAGTAGATTTTTTGCATTATCCAAAAAAATATACATCTTTTGGCGCAACTTTACCTAAAGGTGTATTACTAGTAGGTCCTCCAGGTGTTGGAAAAACTCTTATTGCAAGAGCAGTCGCTGGAGAAGCTGATGTTCCATTTTTTTATCAGAGTGGTGCTAGCTTTGTTCATATTTATGTAGGAATGGGTGCTAAAAGGGTCAAAGAATTATTCCAAAAAGCAAAGAGCATGGCCCCTTCTATTATTTTTATCGATGAAATAGATGCTGTTGGAAAAAGCAGAAATGGTGGGAATAAT
>CAIJNA010000069.1 GCA_903821805.1 uncultured Campylobacterota bacterium
CATTTACAATTAAATTTATTAACTCTTCTTTTTTTAACGCAACAAGAAGGTTATTGTAATTAATATTTTTATTAAGAATAAATGGTGTCTCATCTTTTAGAATTTCATTGATTAGATTCGCATGAAGATCGTACGATTCTTGTCCAACAAGATTCAAAATTTTATCATTGATAGCATCTGCTTCGACAGCTATCGACAATAATCCCAAAAAGATGAGCCGTTTGATCATATTTTATTTTAGCGAGTGTATTAAAATACCAGCTGCAACTGATACGTTTAAACTATCAAAGTTGTTTTCCATCTTGATAGATAATTTGATATCGAGTTTTTTCAATAGTTTTCCAGATAATCCTTCACCTTCACTACCTAAAAACAATGCTATCTTTTGTCCATTATTTTTTTCAACACTTTTAACATCATATCCACTTGCATCTGCTCCAACAAGTGTAAATTTAACTTGTTTTAATTCATTAGCCAAATCACTACTATTTTGAATTAAAGCTATTGGCAAATCAAGTGCTGTTCCGCTGCTTGTTCTTACAACAGGAGCCATATCGAAGTGTTTCAAGCCACAAATAATAAGTCCGCCTGCTCCTAACCCATAGCAAGTTCTAGCAATAGCCCCAATATTTCCAACATCAGTAAGACCATCTAAAACAACTACAAAATCTTTTTTCTTGATTTCGTTAATATCTTCAAAATTAAATTCCCCAATATCAAGCAAAAATCCTTGGTGATTGCCACCCCTTGCTAAACTTTGAGCTTTTTGTTCATCTGGCCGTATTATTTTTACACCAAGATCCATAAATTTTTTGAATAATTTTTTATCCAATTCTTTTGTTAGAAAAACTTGTTCGATTATACTTGGATGCTTTTCCAATATATAAAATACTACTTGTTTGCCATAAACTATCATGATTAACCGCCAATAAATTAATTCCATACTTTAAACTCAAATATGGTGTTTGGAGACGATTTTATCAAATCTCTCATCCTATCGTCCTTAAATTTAATCTCTATCAATATCAAGTTTGGCTAAAATTCAAAAAAATTAGAAAACTATCGATTTAAATTGGATTAAAATATGAATTATTTTGCAAAACGGATAATACCTTGTCTTGATGTTGATAACGGAAGAGTTGTTAAAGGAATAAATTTTCTAGGACTTCGTGATGCTGGTGATCCAGTAGAAGTTGCCAAAAGATATAATCAAGAGGGTGCTGATGAAATTACATTCCTAGATATTGGGGCTAGTCACGAAGGAAGAGATACTATTGTTGATGTAGTTAAAAGAGTAGCGAAAGAAGTTTTTATACCTTTAACCGTTGGTGGTGGAATTAGAAAATTAGAAGATATATATAGCTTGCTAAATGTTGGTTGTGACAAAGTTAGCATAAATTCAAGTGCTGTAATAAATCCTAACTTCATAAACGAGAGTTCAAAAAGATTTGGTAGTCAGTGTATAGTTGTTGCGATTGATGTTAAAAGGGTTGCTGATGGAAGTTATCATGTATTTGTAAAAGGTGGAAGAGAAGACACTGGAATGGATGCTGTAACTTGGGCAAAGGAAGTTTACAATAGAGGTGCTGGCGAAATACTACTAACTAGCATGGATACAGACGGAGCTAAAACTGGTTTTGAATTAAATATAACAAAACAAATAAGTAGTGCGGTTGAAATACCAGTTATTGCAAGTGGTGGAGCTGGAACTATGGAGCACATGAAAGATGCATTTACAATAGGTGGAGCCGAAGCTGCATTAGCTGCTTCAATATTTCACTTTAAAGAGATAGATATCATGGATTTAAAAAGATATCTGCAAGCAAACGATATTCCTGTAAGGTTATAAAATGAGTAGATTTGACGATTTAGCAAAAGTTTGGGATAGTGGTGTAGAAAGAGTTGAAGGAGCAATGATTTTTGTTGATAGCATTAAAGCTTCTTTAAATCATGATATCAAGAACTTTAAAGTACTTGATTATGGATGTGGAAGTGGTTTAGTTTCATTTGGCTTTGCTGATTCTGTTAAGAGTATTGATGGACTTGACAACTCTTCTGGGATGATAGATGTATATAATGAGAAAGCAAAACAAATAGGCCTAGATAACATTTGTGGCAAACTTCATGATATAAACAAAGAAGATCTTGCTGAAAATACATATGATTTGATAGTAACAAATATGACGATGCATCACATTGATAATACAAATGATTTTGTAAACAAACTAGCATTATCATTAAAAAATGGTGGGAAACTTTTTATTGCTGACTTATACAAAGAGGATGGAACCTTTCACAGTGATAACGAGGGTGTTATTCATTTCGGTTTCGAACAAAATGTAGTTGAAAATGCTTTTCTTGCTGCAGGCTTAACAAATATCAACATCACAAAACTACACTCTATCCTAAAGCCATCAAGTAGCTATGATATATTTATTGCTTCTGGTGAAAAGATATGATTATTTGTGCTGGAAACAATGAAACATTCCAGTTTGCTACAAGTGTAGGAGTTGGGCTTATAGAAAGTGCAATAAATACTACAAGATTGTGCCTTTTTGATAAGCCTGATTATTTGATATTTATTGGTAGCGCTGGAAGCTATGGGAAATATAATATTTTCGATATTGTGGAAAGCAGTAGCGGATCAAATATTGAGTTATCTTTTTTGGAAGGCAACAGTTTTACACCTATAGATAATGTTATCAGTACGCAAAATAAAACTTTTAAAAATGAAACGATCGTCAATAGTTCCAACTATATCACAACCAATCAAGATCTTTCAAAAAATTTTGCTCAATATGGAATAGGAATTGAAAATATGGAATTCTTTTCTATATGTAGTATTGCTAAAGAATTTGAAATACCAATAGCTGGTATATTCGTAATTACTAACTATACAAATAAAGATGCTCATCAAGACTTTTTAAAGAATCATAAAGAAGCAATGAACAAACTTGTTTCTTATCTTGAGGATAAAAAGATCATTATAAAAAATGCAAGTGTTCCACATGGAACCGAAAAGGATACAAAATAAAAACTATATATGATTTCACTTTAGAAGAGCTGTCTGATACTATCAAACCATCTTTTAGAGCCAAGCAAATTTATAATTGGATGTATAAAAAATATGCTACATCGTATGATGAAATGAAAAATATTCCAAAAGAGCTTAAAGAAACTCTCACCAAAGAATATCCTATAGATATTTGCAAAATTATAAACGAAGAGAAAAGTAGTGATGGGACAATTAAATATTTGTTTGAATTCGCAGGCGGACATACAGTAGAAGCTGTTTTTCTATTAATGAAAGACGAACTTAAAGATGACGATGGAAATATTGAACAAAGTGCTAAATACACTTTTTGTATCTCTAGCCAAGTAGGTTGTAAAATTGGTTGCACTTTTTGTCTAACAGCAAAAGGTGGATTTACTAGAAATTTAACAGCTGGCGAAATAGTTGCACAAATCAAATATCTTAAGAAACTTAATAATATTGCTGAAAATAAATCAGTTAACATTGTTTATATGGGTATGGGTGAACCTCTTGACAACTATGATAATCTTGTGAATGCAATCAAAATAATAAGCAATCTAGACGGATTAGCTATAAGCACTCGAAGACAAACAATATCAACAAGTGGAATAAGTGATAAAATCAATAAATTGGCTGAGGCTGATCTTGGTGTCCAGCTTGCTATATCACTACATGCAGTTGATGATGAGCTTAGAAGCGAACTTATCCCTATGAATAAAGCATACAATATAAGATCAATTATAGAAGCTGTGAAAAAGTTTCCAGTAGACACCAGAAAGAAAATCATGTTTGAATACTTAGTAATTAAAGATAAAAACGATGATCTTAAAAGTGCAGACAAGCTTGTTAAACTATTGTCTGGGATACAGGCCAAAGTTAATCTTATTTATTTTAACCCATATCCTGGAACGCCATATGAAAGACCTTCAAGAAACAATATGATAAAGTTTCAAGAAAGATTAATTTCAAAAGGTCTTCTTTGTACTATAAGAGAATCGAAAGGCTTAGATATAAGTGCCGCATGTGGGCAACTAAAGGAGAAAACAAATGGAGATACTTGACATCATATTGGTCGTATTCGTACTTAGTGTAGGATTCGGCGGAGTTGCATTTTTCATATCAATAAATAAAGACGAAACTAAAGGAGAATAAAAAGAATGGCAATCACAAGATTTGCACCAAGTCCAACAGGATACTTACATATTGGTGGATTAAGAACGGCACTATATAGCTACTTATGGGCTAAAAAAACTAATGGGGAATTCAAACTTAGAATCGAGGATACAGATCTAGCAAGAAATAGTGAAGATGCAGTAAGGGCAATATTGGAAGCATTTGAATGGGTTGGAATGCCTAGTGATTGTGTTATCGAATATCAATCAAAAAGGACTGATATTTACAAAAAATATATAGATCTAATGATAGAAAATGGAACTGCATACAAATGCTACATGTCAAAAGACGAATTACAATCCCTTAGAGATAAACAAGAAGCTAATAAAGAAACTCCTAGATATGATGGAACATGGAGACCAGAAGATGGTAAAGTACTTCCATCTGTTCCTGAAAACGTAGAGCCTGTTATAAGAATAAAAGCTCCAGTAGATGGTGTAATAGAATTTATTGATGGCGTAAAAGGGAATATGAAATTTGATGCGAATCAAGTTGATGATTTTGTAATTGCAAGAGGAAATGGCATGCCAACATATAATTTTGTTGTTGCAATTGATGATCATTTGATGGGCATTAGTGATGTTATTAGAGGTGACGACCACCTTTCGAATACACCAAAACAAATTGTTGTATATAATGCTCTAGGCTTTACTATTCCAAAATTTTATCATATTCCTATGATCAATAATCCTCAGGGTAAAAAACTATCAAAAAGAGATGGTGCCATGGATGTAATGGAATACAAAAATTTAGGCTATTTACCAGAAGCTATTTTAAACTTTTTAGTAAGACTTGGATGGTCTAATGGTGATCAAGAAATTTTTAGTATGGACGAAATGTTAACTTTATTTGATCCTAATAATATAAATAAGTCAGCTTCAGCTTACAATACTGAAAAATTAAATTGGTTAAATGCTCATTATATTAAAAATAGTTCAAACAGTAGGTTATCTAAAGAATTAGAACATTTTGATTGCTCTATTGATGGTCACGACAAGAAAGAAATGATCCTAGACCTGTGCAAAGATAGAGCCAATAGCATTGTTGAGCTCAAAAATAACATAGAAAATATATTAACGTCACCAAATGAATATGAAACAGCGGGTGTTAAAAAATTTATCAAAGAAAATACTGTAACTGTTCTTGAAAAATACATAGAACTACTTCAAAACAATTGTTTCCATATTCAAAGCGATATTGAAAACATAACTAAACCGTTCATTAACGACAATAATTTAAAATTCCCAGAGTTATTTCAACCAATAAGAATTAGCCTTACTGGTGGTACTCAAGCGCCATCAGTGTATGATATTATTGCAATACTAGGTGCCGACGAATCCATCAAGAGAATTCAAGAAGCTATAAAAAAAGATTTTGGAAGATAAATAAAAGCAATGAAAAGAAAATATTTTATTCGAAATATATCAAATTATGCAATAGTTGGCGGATTAGGATCATTATTAATTATTGGACTAAGTGGTTGCGAAAACAAAACACAGACAAATCAATCCAACGAAACTATTGCTCAAGCAAGTGACAAAAAAAATGTATTTGTTGTAATAGAAAAATCATCTGATGGAAGTTATAAAATAATA
>CAIJNA010000070.1 GCA_903821805.1 uncultured Campylobacterota bacterium
ATTTTGAGGAACATATCCAATGTCTGATAAATTTTTAGATGGGGTATTATTGTAGATTTTTATACTTCCTTCTTGGATTGAATTTATTCCAAGAATAAGCTTTAAGAGTGTAGATTTTCCACCACCATTTGGGCCAATGATGGCAAGGAAATCTTTTTTATTTACGCTTAAATTTATATTTTCTAAGACTTTTTGTTTATCATATGAGAATGATACATTTTTAATATCAATTATTGGCATTTAGCTACTTTTCTATATTTTTAGTTATTTTGCGTATATTATCTTGTTTTCATTGATATCTTATTTATTTGCTACAGCTTTTGCCATTCCAACAAGGTTTTCACAAACTTTTGGACTCAAAGAGCTTACTTTAATGACAGGAATATGAACTTCTTTTGCAATTTGAATGGCAACTTTTTCACTAAACTCTGGTGCTGTAAATACCGCCTTTACTTTTTCTTCTTTAGCTTCACTGATTAAAAATACAATTTGTTTTGGTGTTGGATTTTTTCCTTCAACTTCAATGGCAAACTGAACCAATCCATACTCTTTAGCAAAATATCCCCATGCTGGATGGAATACCATAAATTTTGTACCCCTCTTTGTGTTTTTTAAGATTGTCCTAATCTCTTTATCTGTGTTATTTAATTTTGCCAAAAATATTTCATAATTCTTTTTATAGTAAGGAGCATTTGATAAATCATTTAAAACTAATGCATCCAAAACTGTTTTTGACATTATTTTCAGATTTGATATGCTTGTCCAAATATGTGGATCAAATTTTCCATGCTTGTGTTCATCGGCATTTTTTTCATGAACTGCATGTGGCGCACCATGAGTATGTTGCTCCATAGCAATTTTAGTTATTCCGTTTCCTAGATTTACTATTTTCATAGATTTATTTTGATTTTTGAATTTTGGAAGCCATGCATCTTCAAATTCAACTACGATAGCAAAATATAAACTTGCATTGCTAATATCTTTCATCTGTGATGGTTTTGGCTCGTATGTATGAGGAGAACTTCCTGGTGACACCATAAGACTTACATTAACTTTGTCTCCGCCTATTGAACTTAAAATCGTTTGTGCCGGTAAAACACTTACTACAGCATTTACATTCGCAAATAATATTGTAGTTGCACCAAGAATTGCGCTTATTAAAAGACTTTTAAACATTTTTAACCTTTTGAATTTATTTTATTTTCACGACTTAGTCGCATAAATATTTCGGATTATACATATTAATTCTTAAATGCAATTGAGTCGCAAATGGTAGTTCGAAAGAAACTAGAGACTGATCAGAAATTTATCTAGCTATATTATGCTTGAATTCCGGAACAATATTTTTTAGTTTCTCTAGTTTGTAATCACAAGAAATAAGTTCTTCAATATCCATATTTAATTTATTTATATCATAGATTGTTTTACTTGCAACCGTAATAGATTCATATTTTGTTTTAGCGTCACTATCATTAATCAAAAGTTCTTCGTAAAGTTTTTCACCAGGCCTTAATCCGCTAAATTCTATTTGGATATCTTCACGCCCGCTAAGTTCACACATTTTATTTGCCAAATCAACTATTTTAATAGGTTCTCCCATGTCTAAAATAAATATTTCTCCACCTTGCCCTATTGCACCTGCTTGAAGTACCAATTCACAAGCTTCTGGAATAAGCATAAAATATCTAGTAACATCTGGATGTGTTACAGTTATTGGCCCTCCAGCTTCTATTTGAGCTTTAAATTTAGGAATAACACTTCCACTACTTCCAAGAACATTTCCAAATCTAACAGCTACAACTTCAGTTGAGCCTGAAAGGACATTTTGTAAATAAAGTTCACATATTCTTTTTGTTGTACCCATAACATTAGTTGGTCGCACTGCTTTATCAGTTGAAATAAGAACAAATTTTTCTGCGCCATATTTTATGGCAACATCGATTGTATTTTTTGTACCTATGATATTATTTAAAATTGCTTCGTAAATATTTTCTTCAACCAAAGGTACATGTTTGTATGCAGCTGCATGAATAACTATTTCTGGTTTATATTTAGAAAAAGTTAAATCCAACAATTCTTTATTTACAACTGATTGCATAATCAAAATAGGTTTATACATGTCAAGTTCTTCCGAAATTGAATAAAGATTATATTCGCTATGATCTAACAGAATAAGTTTTTTTGCCCCAAAAGATCCACATTGTCTAGCAATTTCACTTCCAATACTTCCACCAGCTCCA
>CAIJNA010000071.1 GCA_903821805.1 uncultured Campylobacterota bacterium
ATAATAACAGCTACAGGAAATATAATAATATTTTCCCCCAACTATTTTGTTAAAGCCGATAAAGCAATATATGATAGAAATACTACAATAATGCAATTGTTCGGAAATGTTAATATGTCTAAAAACAAAGAAACAATT
Source organism: uncultured Campylobacterota bacterium (assembly GCA_903821805.1). Classification (GTDB taxonomy): domain Bacteria; phylum Campylobacterota; class Campylobacteria; order Campylobacterales; family Arcobacteraceae; genus CAIJNA01. Next base: position 139 of record CAIJNA010000071.1, read on the forward strand.
TCCATAACAAACTATGCTTTTATTGATATGAAAAATGAAATAAATAATGCTACTCCAATCCTATTGATAGATAAAAAAACAAATGTTTGGATCAATGCTAAGACAATCGACAAAAAATCAGATTTAAATATTATCAAGGATGCAACACTTTCAAGTTGTGATTGTAGTGATCCAACATGGAGTATCGGTTTTTCTAGCGGAGATTATAATACTACTGATCAATGGATAAACACTTACAATAATACATTATACATTCATGATATTCCTGCTTGGTATTTTTTGATCCCAGCTATTCCGTATGCAACAGTACCAACTGTTGTTACAGCATATATTGCACTAAAAATGCCATATATGGGCTTCTCAACAAATAGAGAAAGACGAAGTGGACTACTTAAGCCACAATTTGGTTATGGACAAACTGATGGCTTTTTTTATGCACAACCTATATATTATGCCCCAGAACCTGATGTAGATTTTGAGTACATTCCTCAAATAAGAACAGATCGAGGAAATGGACATGAGGCAGTTTTTAGATATGCAGATTCTGCGTATTCAAATCTTGAAATCTCAGCTGGTATTTTTAGTGAAAAAGATAGTTATTATCGTGAAAATAATTTAAAAAATCAAAACCATTTTGGCGGTATTTTAAAATACGATAGAACTAAATTATTTTCCGAAGGTGATGCAACTGATGGATTCTACGCATTTTTGGAAACAATGAATGATATTGAATATTCTAACACGCAGTATAAGCATGATAACAGTGTTGTCAATGCCAACAAAATATTGGAATCAAAAGTTAAATATTTTTATAATACACCATCATTTAATACATCAATTGAAGCTATTAATTACAATGATATTTCAAAAGACAATAATGACGATACCATGCAAATTATGCCATCAATTACTGCGCATAAATACTCAGATAGTCTATTCTTTAATAAGTTTAGAAACTCTATCGACTTTAAATATAAAAGACAAGATAGGGTAACTGGTCTTGGAGCTGATACGTATGATTTATCTGTTCCTTTTTCTTATAGTAAAACATTCTTTGATGACTATTTGCTTTTTACATATGGAAAAATTTTAAATTTGCACGCCATTGATTATACGAATGATCTCTCTGAACCGAAAAAAGATGGGACTTTAATTACAGGAAAGGATATAGTTTCTTTTGAAACAGATCTTTTGAAGCCATATGAAACAAAGCTACATGCTGTTAAATTCTTAGTAACTTACGAAAAACCAAACCAAATCAAAGCAAATGGTGATTTGTACGGAATAAATTCAGTAGATTCAACTCTTAGTATCTTCCCTTTTACTAAAGATACAGAAAACATAACATTGTCATTTAATCAGTCATTGTTTAATAAAAATAATTTATCTCCTATTTTTAATCATAAAATAAATCAAAAAATTAGCATGAAAGATGGCGGTTCTAAACTTGAAAATCTTGAAAATGAGTTAATGTTTTACCTTCCATATACAAGTCTTTCAAATAGATTACTATTTAATCATGATGAACAATTGATTGTTAATTCAACATCTTCTGTAAAATTTAAAAAGGATTATTTTTTTACTGATTTGGATTATAGTTTTGCAAAAGATACAACTGGAGCTCTGGATGGATTTAAGTATAAAGATTTGCCAACTTCTGAATCAATAACTGCTCAAATAGGAACCAAAGTTAATAAATACTATACTTTATCTTATAGAGAGCAGTATGATTTGGCACAACATACAAGTAAATTAAAAGAATACAAAATGACTATTGATAAAAGATGTTGGTCTTTAGATTTGATGTTAAGAAATAGTTTAGTTGCAACAGCAACAAATTCTACATCAACAGCAAAAAGACAAGATATTGTCTATGCAACAATTACTCTAAAACCAATTTTTTCCTTCAAACAAAATTTTATAATAGATGAGAAAGTAGAATAATGAAAATTGAAACTAAAGTTGGATTATTTGTAGTTGCAGGTTTTATGATGTTGTTTGCATTATCAACTCAAGTTGGTACTTTTAAAATAGGGTCAAAAGACGGATACAGGATTAATGTTGAGATTCCAGATGCAAGCGGTTTGGAAAAAAATGCAAAAGTTAGATCTCGTGGTATTGAAATAGGAACAGTTGAAGAATTTTTATTGAAACCAGATAGTGTAAGAATAGGTTTGCTAATAGACAAAGAGATCAAAGTACCAATAAATTCGATTGTATCAATTAAGCAAGAAAGTATGCTTGGTGTTAAATATGTTGACATTGAATTTTCAAGAGAAAATATTTTTGCTGGAGCATCTGACACGCTCACAAAAACAAAATCATTTGCATCTTTTGATCAAACTAGTGAAAGCATAAATGAAGCAGCTAAGAAGTTTGATAAGTTTATGGTTAGACTTGATAATTTAGTAGCGAATAATGAAAAGAATTTGAGTGAACTTATTTACAATTTTAAAG
>CAIJNA010000072.1 GCA_903821805.1 uncultured Campylobacterota bacterium
TCATTTTTTTTCCTTTAATTGAAATTCGATTATTATAATATTATTTAAATAATTTTAGCAATAAAAAAAGCCAAGTTAGACTTGGCTTTTTAAAATATGTTTCAATATTAATTAATATTGGTATTCATCACCTGGAACAGCTAGTTTCCATTCTGTAGAAGCTTCATGATCTGTAATTAATGCAGTTACTGCAAACTTACAAGCTCTTTCAGCAGCATCATTAATACTTAATCTATTTGTTGTTGCTTTTCCATCTTTATCAACAAGGATTACATCTCTTGCTTTTGCACCAGTTAAAGCACCTTCTGCACTCCAATTGATAGCTTTTTGTGTTTCATCGATATAAACCGTAGCTGGCATACCAAATCTCATAAATTCTACTCCATGTTTTACAGCAATTGGATTAAACTTTTTTGCTATATCAAGAACAGCTTGAGCTGAGCTATTTTTTGGATTACAAACTTTTGTAACATCCAAAGCATAAGCATCGCTAGCTTTAACTGCTGGTGTAGAAGGTCCTGCTGTACAACCTGTTAGGATTAATGCTAAACCAAGTGACAATGCCAATGTATATATATTTTTCATTTTATCCCCCTACTTTCTTAGATCTGGACCGTCAATCTTCATTCCATTTGACATATATGCCATGAAATAAAGTAACTCTTTCATCTCTTTACTCTCATCTTTTGGTGGTTTTTGACCTTGATCAGTAATACAACCACTCATTCTTTTTTCTAATGTTCCAAGATCTTGCCAAACAAGTCTATAAACAGGGAAATGTGTAGTTGAACCTAAAAGTGGAGACATATATTCATTTCTTACTCTTTGTCCAGCACCTTGTACGTGACATGAAGCACATGAAATGTTAATATAACCTCTTTGAGAATAGTAATATTTTTTACCTCTTTCGTAAGCATCTTGAGCTTCTTTAGATGTAATTTTAATATCTATTTCTTTTCCAGCTTCAGCAGTTTTGAAAGCTATATAAGCTTCAATTTTAGCCATATCACCATCTTTAGTATTCAATTCTTTTTCACCATTAGCTCTTACACAATCATTAATAGCTGACGTTAATGTTATTACTTCTTTTTTAGTTTCATTGAAAACTGGATATTGATGACCGATTACTGGATCAGGGAAACAGCTAGCGATTGATTTACCATTTTTGAATGCTTTGTTGTAAAGTTTTTCACCTTTTTCAATTGATTCTTCGTATGGTAAGATTCCATCTTTAAATTCTGTATATTGTGCTCTAGACTTTTTGTTAAAAGAGTAAGAACCTAATCCAAAACTTTGATGTTTAACACCGCTATCAAATACATTTTTTATCTCATCTTCAGTTGAATATGGAAAAAATTTATCTTTATTTTTAGTTACATCTTCAAATTTATCTTCGAAATATTTAACAAGAGCTTTTCTATCTTTTTCTGCTTGTTCATTAAAAGAACCAGCACTAAGTGTGCTAATTGCTAATCCTAAAATTACAGAAGATTTTGCGATTTTTAACAACATATCATCTCCTTTTTTTATTTATATCTAATGTGAACAATTAAAATTATTTAACTGCTACTGTTTCTTGGTCTTTATTTCCAAGTAAATCCACGCTATTAATAACAACAACGTCACCTGCAGCACCTGCAAAGTTAAATTTGATAAATGGATCTTTTGATACGAATTGACTTACTGACATTTCGAATACAACTTCGCTACCTACTGTTGCTTTAATGTGAGTTAAAAAGTTAGTTGGAACTTTTTTTCTCTCAGCTTCTTGATAACTTAACATTTCATGTTTTAACATACCTTTAACTTCAACAACACCA
>CAIJNA010000073.1 GCA_903821805.1 uncultured Campylobacterota bacterium
ATTGGTGCTATTTCCTTATTTGAAGTCGATGTAAATATCGAAACAATAGCAGCAATATTGACAATTTTAGGTTACTCAATACATGATACAATTATTGTTTTTGATAGAGTTAGGGAACATATTAAAGACAGTAAAGAAACAAACTTCAGATCTATTATCAATGAAGCAGTTACAAGAACACTTTCAAGAACTATTCTTACATCGCTTACAGTTTTCTTTGTTATTTTAACGCTTTACGTATTTGGAGGAGAAATAATGCATGGATTTAGTTTCCCAATGCTTGTTGGTGTTGTAATTGGTACATATAGTTCGGTTTTTGTTGCTGCACAATTAGTTATATGGACTGGATTTGATGTTTCAAAATATAGAAATAAACAAGCAGAAAAAATAAAAAATGCTCAAGAAAAAGCTCGAATTAGAGCTCAATTTGAGCAAGGTACAATTTAATTAATATCTTAACGTCTCAACGAAGTGAAAAGGAAAATATTTTGATGATTAGCTATGAAGCAAAAAATATAGAAAAAAAATGGCAAACTTTTTGGGATGCAAATAAAACAAATGAACCAGAAGATGAAACTTGTGGAAAACCTAAAAAATATATTTTAAGTATGTTTCCATATCCAAGCGGTAGGATTCATATGGGACACGTTAGAAACTACTGTTTGGGAGATGCTTTCGCTAGACATTTTAGAAAAAATGGATTTAACGTATTACATCCAATTGGTTGGGATAGTTTTGGGATGCCAGCTGAAAATGCTGCAATAAAGCATAAACTTCATCCAAAAAAATGGACTTATGAAAATATTGACTACATGAGAAGCGAGCTTACAGCTCTTGGTCTTAGTTTCTCAAAAACAAGAGAATTTGCTACAAGTGATGAGCTTTATACAAAGTGGGAACAAGAATTTATCATCAAAATGTATGAAAAAGGGATAATGTACAGAAAGTCGACAACTGTAAATTGGTGTGAAGATTGTCATACTGTTTTAGCAAATGAGCAAGTTGAAGATGGATGTTGCTGGAGATGTGATAATGAAGTTACACAAAAAGAGATGCAGGGATATTATGTAGCTATTACAAAATATGCTGATAAATTATTGAATGATCTTGACACTTTAGAGGGTAAATGGCCTGCAAAAGTTATTTCAATGCAAAAAAATTGGATTGGGAAAAGCTCTGGATTAGAATTTGATTTTGCATTAAGTACTGACTCAATTGCTAGGCTAAATGGTAATTTTGATAAGTATAAAGTATTTACAACTAGACCAGATACAATTTTCGGAGTAACTTATACAGCGCTTTCGCCAGAGCATGAGATCGTTAAATATTTGATAAAAAATAAACTATTAAGTGACGATAAGATTTTACAAATTGAAACTATGCAAAAATTAACAGAGCGTGATAGAGCTACTGAAGAAAAAGCTGGACTTGATCTTGAACTTAATGTGATTCATCCTTTAACTGGTGAAGAAATTCCTGTTTGGGTTGCTAATTTTGTCCTTTCTGGATATGGAAGTGGTGCAGTTATGGCAGTCCCAGCACATGACGCTAGGGACTTTGAATTTGCTAAAAAATATGATTTAGATATTAAAATAGTTATTGATACAAAAAGTGGGATTATTGATTTAAAAGAAGCATTCACGGAAGATGGAATTCTTGTTGATAGTGGAAAATTTACTGATATGTCTAATATTCAAGCAAAAGATGAAATTATTAAGTATTTTGAATCTAATAATCTTGGAAACAAGAAGATTAATTTTAAACTTAGGGATTGGGGAGTGAGCCGTCAAAGATATTGGGGTGCTCCAATTCCTTTTATTCACTGTGAAACTTGTGGTTTGGTTCCTGAAAAGATTGAAAATCTACCAGTTGCTTTGCCTAGTGATGTTGAAATTACAGGAGAAGGAAATCCACTCGATAATCATCCAAGTTGGAAACATTGTAAATGCCCTAAATGTGGAAAAGCTGCTCTAAGAGAAACGGATACTATGGATACATTCGTACAATCTTCTTGGTATCATTTAAGATATGCTACAAATCCTAAAAAATGGGAAACTTGCGGAATTGATAAATCTAATAGTGATTATTGGATGGATGTTGATCAGTATATAGGGGGAATAGAACATGCAATCCTTCATCTTTTATATGCAAGATTTTTTACAAAAGCGTTAAATGAGCTTGGATACACAAATAGTTCTGAGCCATTTTCAAATCTTTTAACTCAAGGGATGGTTTTAAAAGATGGCGCAAAAATGTCAAAATCAAAAGGCAATGTTGTTGACCCTGATCTAATTGTAAGTAAATATGGTGCAGATACAGCAAGAATGTTTATACTTTTTGCAGCACCTCCAACAAAAGAACTAGAATGGAATGATAGCGCTGTTGAAGGTGCTTACAAATTTATAAGAAAATTCTTCGATAGAAGCTTGGAGCTTGAAGGCGCTTCATTTGACATTTCATCAATCAATCATAAAGAGTTATCTTCTGATGAAAAAACAGCAAGAAGAAAAGTTTATGAAGCATTAAATAAAGCTAATGAGGTTATGAGTAAAACTTTTGCATTTAATACACTTATTTCGTCATGTATGGAAGCTTTAAATTATTTAAATAACCAAAATAATAGATTAGTTTCACTTGAAGGTTATTATATTTTAACAAACATTTTAGAACCAATTATTCCACATACATGCTGGGATATTGCAGATAGATTATTTGATCGAAAAAATTTCCAATCTATCATAGAGATAAAAGAGGAAGTTTTTGAACTTGATAGTATATCTATGGCTGTTACTATAAATGGTAAAAAAAGAGGTGACGTTGAAATGAAACCAAATCTAAGCAACGATGAAGTTTTATCAATTGTTAAGGCTAGCGAAATTGCTCATAAATGGCTAGAAAATAAAGAAATAATCAAAGAAATAGTTGTTCCAAATAAACTTGTAAATATAGTTGTAAAAGGCTAATTGTGAATTTTAGACTATTATTTATTGCTTTTTTCATATATGGTTTATTTACAGGATGCGGATATAAGCCAACAAGCAATTATGTTAAAAAGTCTATAAATGGTACAGTGTTTGTTGATGTAAAAATTGATATTAAAAACTTAAATAATAGTATATTAATTAAAGATGCACTAATAAATATGTTAAGTTCAAAACTTGATATAGATATTGTTGCAAATCGTAGTATGGCGAGCTCTGTTGTTTATGGGGATTTGAGAAGCGTAAGTGAATCAATACTTGAAACAGATCCAAGTGGATATGCCAAAAAATACCGAGAAACTGTAACTATATTTATTTCTTATACGGACAAAAATAAGCAAACTAAAAATGTAACAGTTTCTAACTATTACGATTTTATAGTGTCAGAAGGTTCTGTTGTTTCTCAAGCAAAAAGGGATGAAGCAATAACATTTGCGATAACAAATGCCTTATCTGATGTTTTTGCAAAGATAGCAATAAATTCAATATGAGTTAAAATTGTTAGACAATAAACAATCTCTTAGATCTTTTTTAGAGCAAAAAACTCTTTTTTATACAAAAATAGAATATGAAACTATTAAAAAATCTTGGGAGATGTTGTCTTCTTGCATTAGATTGCCATATGTTATCCATATTGTTGGAACCAATGGAAAAGGAACAACTGGTAGGTTTATCGCTAGTTGTTTGATGCAATCAAATAAAAAAGTTCTTCACTACACATCTCCACATATAATCAACTTCAATGAGAGAATTTGGATCAATGGAGCAAATGCTAATGATGAGATACTTGAAAATGCACATCAAAAACTTTTAATGATCCTTTCACCTCAATTGTTAACAAAATTAACATATTTTGAATATACAACACTTTTGGCTATTTATTTGAGCAATGATTTTGATTTTATAGTTCTTGAAGCAGGTCTTGGAGGTGAATTTGATGCCACAAATGTTGTTCCAAATAATTTAACAGTAGTGCCTTCAATTGGATTAGATCATCAAGATTTTCTTGGAGATACAATTGAAAAGATTGCAATAACAAAATTGAGAAGTTGCGATAATAGCTATATCCTGGGATCAAATATTCATCCAGATGTTATTGAACTTAAAAAATCAATTTTGAAAGATAAAAAAGAGATCAAATTCAATAAACAACTTCAATTTAAATCTCAACAAGAATTGCCACAATATATAATATCTAATGCA
>CAIJNA010000074.1 GCA_903821805.1 uncultured Campylobacterota bacterium
AAAAATAAATATTTAATTTTGCGACGATTAACTCAAATATCAATAATAGTTCTTTATTTTGGTGCTAACGCTTGGGGTTGGAATATTTTAGTTGGAAATTTAAGCTCATCACTTATTGCTGGAATTATCCCTATGAGTGATCCGTTTGCTGTTCTTCAGATGTTTACAGCTGGGGCAATTATTACTGTTGATTTATTTATTGGCGCGCTCGTTGTTTTATTTTTTTACGGTATTGTAGGTGGAAGAGCATTTTGTAGTTGGGTTTGTCCTATCAATATTGTTACTGATGCCTCAGCTTATGTAAGAAATAAATTTGGTTTTAATAAAATTCAGAAAAAACAGCCAGCATCAAGAAATATTAGATATTGGGTTTTAATTATGAGTTTAGCTATTTCTTTTATTATGGGTATTACAGCTTTTGAATTTATTTCACCTATTTCAATGGTTCACAGAGGAATTATTTTCGGTTTAGGTTTTGGTTTCAGTGCTGTTATGATTATTTTTTTGTTTGATCTTTTTGTATTAAAAAATGGATGGTGTGGACATGTATGTCCATTAGGTGGATTTTATTCACTAGTTGGAAAATATTCACTAATTCGTATTAATCATGAAGAAGAAAAATGTACATTATGTATGAAATGTAAAGATGTTTGTCCTGAAAATCAAGTATTACATATGATTGGAAAATCAAGTGAGCAAGTTTTAAGTGGTGAATGTACAAATTGTGCTAGATGTATTGAGGTTTGTGATGATGATGCATTAAATTTTTCACTGAGAGATTTAATTGCTCGAAAAAAAGAAAAATAAATTTAAGGAGATGAATATGAAAAATATATTTTCTAAGTTAAGTCTTAGTTTGGTTGCAGTTTCTGTGTTGTTTGCAGTTAGCTATGCTAGTGCTGATAAAAGTGCTATAGTTGTTAAAACATCAGAATCTTTTGGGCTTAGATCAGTTGATGTTGAAGATGAAGATTCAGTAGTACCAGAAGAGACAAAATATGGTAAAAATAGTCCTGGTACAAGTCATAAAATAAAAAGAGCATATCAAAATGCACCACCTATGATTCCTCATGATACAGAAGGAATGTTGCCTATTACTATAAATGATAATCAATGTATAATGTGTCATATGCCAGCAGCGGCAAAAGAGATGGGGATGAAAGCGACACCAATTCCAAAATCTCATTTTATAAACTTTAGACCACAACATAAGCTTGAAGGAGAAGATTTTATAAAAGTTACCGATGACATGAAAAATGAAACATCTATAAATAAGCTTGATGGCTTATCAAATGCAAGATTTAATTGTAGCGCATGCCATGCACCACAAAGTAAAGGTGAACTTGTAAAAAGTACTTTCAAACCCCAGTATACAGACAAAAATGGTGCTCACAAGTCTAGTTGGTTTGGTTCAAAATTAACTGAAGGACTTGATACAGTAAATGGAAAATAAAATGAATATGAGGGGATCCATACCCCTCATTTTTATAAGTACTATTTTCTTGATACAAATCAAACTTTTAACTCACAATTTCGTGTATAATTACCTATGTTACAAATAAGAGATGCAATTAAAAACATTACACTTTTTCAAAATATTACAGAGGAAGCGTTGGAAATTATAGTTTCAATTTCAGCATTGATTCGATACCAAAAAGATTCTATTCTTTTTTATGAATCAGATTTTTCTGATCAACTTATCTTTTTAGCAGATGGACTTCTGAAAGTTTACAAAATTGATAAATTCAACAATGAAATTTTTCTTTATTATGTTTATAAAAACAGCATGATTTCTGAACTTTCTAATCTTGAAGAAAATACAATTCATTGTTTTTCTAATGCTGAATTTATAGAAGATAGTGCGATTCTTACAATAAATTTCAAAAAATTTAAAGAATATTTTTTAAATGATAATCCAATTATAAAAAATTTTATTAAAGAATTAATATTGAAAAACCAACAACTACAGTGTATAATAAATCGAGAGCTCGTTTTTGATGCCATTTCAAAAGTTGCTTTTATGTTGATAAATGATTTGCAAGTGTTTAATTCACTCAAAAGACATGAAGTGGCAGTCTTACTTCACATACAACCAGAAACTCTCTCTAGGGTTTTACAAAAATTACAAAGAAATGGTGTGATAGAAATAGATAAAGGGCGAATCCTTGTTTCTAAAGAAAATGAACTTAAAAAAATATACAATGGAGGGGTTTAATTGGCAACAATCAGTGCAAGCACAAAAATAAGATTATTAGGAGCTTCTCTTTTTCTTACTGTTTTGATTGTTATTATGGTTACAATTTATTTAAACCATAAAAATAAGAAAGACGCGCTTATTATTAATATAGCAGGAAAAGAGAGGATGCTTACTCAAAAAATTACTAAAAATATTTTTCTCGCACAATACTCTGGTTCGAATGATTTTACTGAGATGGATGAGGCTATAAGAGAATTTAAATTTGGTATTCAAACTTTATTATACGGGAACAAATCACTTAATATTGCTTCAGCACCTACAGATAAAATAATTAAACAAATTTATAAAGTGCAATCATTGTGGGACGTATTTTTAAAAAATAGTGCCGATTACAAAAAAGCTATAAGCTCAAATGATAAAGAACAAGTAGAGATATTAGTCCATTATTTTAAAGACTCTAATATTGAATTGCTTCAAGAGGTGGACAAGCTTGTATCATTACATACAGAATATTTTGAAACCAAAAATCAATTCATTAAAAATTTTCAATATACCTCTTTCGCATTTTTAATTGTTTTTGCTTTGTATGCTATAGTACAACTTCGTCAAATTGAAGTTCATGCAAGAGATTTTATAGAGAAATCAAGAAAAATATCTATTGGTGATTTTGAAAATCTAGAGCCTTTAAGTGTCGATTCAGAAAAAGAATTCATAGAAGTAGCTAATAATCTTAATTGTTTTATTACTAAAGTTTCATCTGCAATGCACTATTCACAAACTGCCCTGGATCAGTCAAAAATGGCTTCCAATAGGCTTGAAGAGCTTACAACAGAATTTACCGTATTGCTTGGTGAACTGGAGATGAAAACGGATATTAGTGATAATCTTGATAGAAGTGAAGATATTGTTATTGAATCTACTGAAGAGCTTTTAAAAACAACCAAAAAACTTCAGAATTTAAAAAATGAACTTACTTTGCTTTTGGAAAATTGCAAAACAAAAGTATAAAGAAAAATAATGCTCATAGATGGATTTAACAGAAAAGTAGATTATTTAAGAATCTCGGTAACAGAAAGGTGCAATTTTAGATGTCAATATTGTATGCCAGAAAAACCTTTTTCATGGGTACCACATGAAAATCTTTTAAGTTTTGAAAATCTTTTTTTATTTGTTAAAGCATCTATTGATGAGGGAATTAACAAAATACGATTAACTGGAGGTGAACCACTTCTGCGAAAAGATCTTCATACTTTTATAGCAATGATTCATAATTATGCACCAGATGTTGATTTAGCAATCACAACAAATGGGTATCTTTTAAGAGATTATGCTCTTTCTTTAAAAGAAGCAGGACTTAAAAGAATAAATATCTCACTTGATACTCTTAATAAAGAGACAGCACATTATATAGCTCAAAAAGATGTTCTTAATAATGTGCTAGACGGAATTGAAGAAGCTAATCGTGTTGGACTGAAAATTAAAATAAATTGTGTTCCATTGAAAGGCGTTAACGATATGGAAATCATAACTTTGCTTGAATATTGCAAAAGAAAAGGATACGAAATACGCTTTATTGAATTTATGGAAAATATCCATGCAAATGTTATGAAAGGGCTTGATTCTAGTGAAATTCAAAAAATAATTGCTTCGAAATATACTTTTACAAAAGTAGAGCGAAAAAATGGAAGTCCATCGCAAGGATATATTCTAGAGGATGGATATGTTTTTGGAATTATAGAACCACATCTTGATAGCTTTTGTAACGATTGCAATCGAATACGACTTACTGCTGAGGGTTATTTAATACCGTGTCTTTATTTTGAAGATGCTCTTTCCATTGCTGATGCAATTAAAGCTAAAAATATTCAACTTGCTGTTGAGATACTTAAAACCGTACTGCAAAACAAACCAGAGAAAAATAAATGGGGAAGTGACAATGATAGTACTAGAGCATTTTATCAGACTGGCGGATGAACTAAATATACTTACAGTAAGAAGTAAATATTTAGCTTCGAATATTAATTCTTGAATGATTAACTATAAACTACTTTTCGAATATTTTCCCCATCACGATTACGAATTTCATCATATTTATTTTGAGCTCTAAGTTTATCTTTAAAGCTAATTGGTGTACGGATTGATTTATATTCAATAAGTACACCATCTTTAAAGATACCACTAATATTCGCATAAACCCAATAATACCCTTTATCTTTTCGTAAATTTTTTACAATTCCTTCCCACTTCCCATCACTGTTAAGCTTTTGCCACAGATCTGCAAAAACAGCTTTTGGCATATCAGGATGTCGTACAATATTATGAGATTTTCCTATGAGCTCCTCCGGATGATATCCGCTTATATATGAAAAAGAATCATTTGCGTAGATAATATTCCCTTTAAGATCTGTTCGTGAAATGATAAGTTCACCTTGTGGTACTTCTGTTTCAATCATAAATTCACTTTCATAAAATTCTTTCATTAACTAGTCCACCTTATCAAATTCTGCTGCAAAACCCTCAAGGTCTTTCTTCTTTAAATCTCCTCGATAAAGTATTTTATCGACATCAATCGTATCGTCATTAAGCATTTTAGGTACAACGTCACTATTCGCCAAAACTTCCATATGAGCATCAAGTTCATCTTCGCTATAAGCCATTTGCATCTCAGCACTTATAACATGAGGAATCGCCTCAACTACTCGAAGTTTTTCCAACTCCTCTTTGACGCCTTCACCTTCAATTGTGATAATGATTCTACCTTCCTCATCGTGAAGATGATAGTCACAAACTGGACAATTTTGAAGTGCCTCGACAACTTCTGCTAAATACTTTGGTACTGTTTTTACTACTATGCTTGAAATGTTCATTATTTTTTCCTTACTTTATAAAAATTTATTTTTGGACTTTCGCTACTTACAAAAAGTTCAGTTTCACTTTTGAAATGTATCCCTGTCATCGTTGATTCTTGTCCTATAAGATTGTAGAGTTTCTCTTTTGTTGTAGTATTAATGATTAAAACATCATTGTTTTCATTGTATGCGATTGCTCCAAAATCCGCGCTAGGACTAAGTGCACAACTATAAAGCAAAAATCCAAAATCCAAACTACTGTGTTGTCCATTTTTGTAAATCACTGCTTTTCTATCTTGCCCAGCAGTCAAAATGACACCTTTTTTGTAGTCAAGTTGATATATTTTATCAAGATTGACTCCTGGAAGATTTTTAGTGATTCTTCCAGATGCTGTATCAATAATTCTTACTAGACCACTTTCATCTGTACTTGCAAGTGTTTTTTTATTTTCACTTATCATGAAATGTGAAAATGAAGAACCGCTGATTTGATATAGATACTTTTGCTTTTGCATAGGAATATCCCATACACCTATTTGGTTACTTAAGAGAAAAAAAACAAAACTATTAATATTTATAAAACTTACTTTTTGGATAAGCATTTTATTTTTTGGAGAGATAAGCTTTTTAAGCTGTTTACTTTTGTAGAGATAAACATCCCTAAATCCTGCTTCTCCTTGTGAAACTATGAGAATGGAACCATCAATCACATCAACTGAAAACACTTTTGCTTTTGTTGTATCCCCAACAAAGTCTTTTATTTTAGGGAGCGTAATTGTTTCGATCTTTTTTTTACTATCAATATCAAAAATCTCTATAGTGCCATTAATTGTTCCGGCATATAGTTTATTTCCATCTATGGCCATCGTTTGCACATTACCACTCGCTTTATATATGGCAGTTGGTTTTTGGTTTGTAATCCCATAAAGAATAGTTAATAAGAAAAAGAATACAAAACTTATCCGTTTCATTCTTCTGTTCCTAATGACTCTTTTATTTTAGCCATTTGTTGGTGTAATTCGTAAAAATGCTCATTAGTTACATCATCATTCCTACTCCATTTTACGACGATATCATTATTATGACTCAATCCAAGTTCAGTAATTTTTTCACCAAAGATATCCATATTGTCACAAATTATGGAACTCCCATCCTCTGTATCAGTAAGTCTAATAAACCATCCACCTGCATAATCTTCTTCAACATTTGCAACTATTTCTACTGACATGTATTGTGTCTCCTTATTTTTGGTTTGATATAACTTGTGAGTATACAATCGCATTACTTGGGCATACTTTGATACAAAATCCACAATTTGTACATTTGTCATGACTGATGGTTGGTTTAAATATCCCATCAAAAAAGATAGCATCATCAATACATGGGTCTTTACATGAAAAACACATTGTATTTTGCCAACTCATACATAATGTAGTATCGATGGAGACAGTTATATTAATTTTCTTTTTTTCAATAAGCTTAAGAGTTTCATTAGGACAAATTAGAGCGCACTCATCACAGTAAGTACATCCGCTAAAAGAAAAATTTAAAGCGGGAGTTTTATCTTCTAAGATAGTAATAATCTTTTCTGGACAGACAACTGAACATCTTCCTTCACAAGTTATACAATCAACTCCAAACTGTTCTTCATTAGCAAAGTAAGGAGGTCGAACAATAAACTTTTTTGTCTCTTTCTTTTTAAACATGAAAGTAAACAAATCCCTTCTGTTCATCTTGCACCCCTATGTTATTTTATATATGAGTGTATCATTGTTATTTATAAAAATCATTGACTTAAGTCAAAAAAGAATCTTACAATTTGTATAGTTTATTTGACACATATCATACTGATTCTTTTTGTAAATTGATACCATTTTGCAAATTTTCACTAAGGATTGCGATGAAATATATAATCAAACGAGACGGTTCAAAGGATGAATTCAAAGCTTATAAAATTGAAGATGCTGTAAAAAAAGCTTTCAAAAGTCAAAATGAAACTTATAATCATAATATCTTTATTACTATTATGGAACAAATGAAAAGCAATAAACTTAAATCAGTTGAAGATATACAAGATATGATCGAAAAAACACTTTTTTCTTTTGGTCATTTCTTTGTGGCAAAAGCCTTTGTTACTTATCGTTTTTTACATAAAATGCAAAGAGAGCATATGCTAGGACTTGGAAGCGATACAACATTTGTCAATTCAACGGCAAGTGTAGAAGAGTATATACAAAAAAGTGACTGGCGAATTAATGCAAATGCAAATACTGGCTATTCAAATTCTGGACTAGTGAATAATCTAGCTGGAAAAGTAATAGCAAACTATTGGCTTGATAAAATTTACACACAAGAAGAGGGATATTCACACAGAAATGGGGATATCCATATTCATGATTTGGATTGTTTGACTGGATATTGTGCTGGCTGGAGTTTGCGACAACTTTTAAATGAAGGTTTTAATGGTGTTCGAGGCAGAGTTGAAAGTGATGCTCCAAAACATTTTCGTGAAGCACTCGGACAAATGGCAAATTTTTTAGGGATACTTCAAAGCGAATGGGCTGGAGCTCAAGCTTTCAGTTCGTTTGATACATACCTTGCACCTTATGTTTTTGCTGATGATTTGAGTTTTAGTGAAATAAAAAAAGCAGTGAGAAGCTTTATTTATAACCTTAATGTTCCTTCTCGTTGGGGACAATCTCCATTTACTAATATTACTATTGATTGGACAGTGCCAGATGATTTGAAAAATCAAATCCCAACAAGATGCGATATACATCTTTTTAAAGATACAAGATCGTACTCTTTAGTAGAAAAAGCTCAAAGTCGTGGCGTGAAAAATCTTGAAGATTTAACATACAAAGATTTCAAACCAGAGATGGATTTGATCAACAAAGCTTACTATGAGATTATGACGCAGGGGGATAAAACAGGGCAACCATTTACTTTCCCGATCCCAACAGTGAATATCACTGAAGATTTTGATTGGGATGGGGATAATGTCGAGGTTCTTTTGGAAAATAGTGCCAAAATTGGCTCAAGCTATTTTCAAAATTTTGTAGGGAGTCAGTACAAACTTGATAGCGATGGAAACAAAGTGCAAAATGAAGAGGCTTACAAACCAAATGCTGTGCGAAGTATGTGTTGTAGGTTGCAACTTGATTTGAGAGAGTTACTCAAAAGAGGCAATGGACTTTTTGGTTCAGCAGAGATGACAGGAAGTATTGGAGTAGTGACACTCAATATGGCAAGGTTAGGATATTTGTATAGTGGGGATAAGGGGAAACTTTACCAAGCTATCGAAGAACTTCTTGAACTTTCTTATACAACTTTGGAGAAAAAAAGGGTTGTTATCAACAGCTTGTTTGAAGATGGTTTGTACCCTTATACAAAACGTTATCTTAAAAGTTTTAATAATCATTTTTCAACAATTGGGCTCAATGGGCTCAATGAGATGGTGAGAAATTTTACCAAAGATAATGATGATATCAGTACAGATTTTGGAGAAGAGCTTTCTTTAAAAGTTTTAGACTTTGTAAGAGAGAAAATCAAAGTCTTTCAAGAAAGAAGTGGCAATTTGTATAATCTTGAAGCAACTCCAGCTGAGGGGACAACTTATAGGTTCGCAAAAGAAGATAAAAAAAGATATCCAGATATTTTACAAGCGGGTGAGGGAGAAAATATCTACTACACCAACTCTTCACAGCTTCCAGTTGATTTTACGAAAGATCCGTTTGAAGCACTATTAAAACAAGATAAATTTCAAACCAAATATACAGGAGGTACAGTTTTGCATCTGTATATGAATGAAAAACTAAAAACTACAGCATCTACAAAAGAGTTTTTAAAAACTGTTTTAGAGAATTTTAGATTGCCATATATCACTTTAACACCACTTTTTTCAGTGTGTCCAAAACATGGATATTTGAGCGGTGAACACGAATTTTGTCCAAAATGTGATGAAGATATTTTGGAAAATCATTATAACAATAAACCAAACACAAAGGGAAAAGAATGAAACGCAATGAAATTTTAGCAAACTTAAATGACAAAAGAACAAAATGTACTGTCTATACAAGAGTGATGG
>CAIJNA010000075.1 GCA_903821805.1 uncultured Campylobacterota bacterium
ATCAAAAATTTAATCTCTTAATGGGAAGACAGCTACAAAAAGTTTATGAAATAAAAAAACAGCAAGCCGTTCTTATGATGCCAATCTTGGAAGGTCTTGATGGTGTAAATAAAATGTCAAAATCACTAGGTAATTATATTGGTGTAACAGATTTACCGAATGATATGTTTGGTAAAGTTCTAAGCATTAGTGACGACCTTATGTGGAGATATTATGAATTACTTTCAAACAAAACAATGCCAGAAATAGCAGAATTACAAAATGGTGTTAATAATGGAACTATTCATCCAAAAAGCGTTAAGGATAATCTGGCTATTGAACTTGTAGATAGATTCCATGGTAGAGGAGAGGGATTAAAAGCAAAAGAAGAATTTACAAAAATATTTGCAAACAAAGACATACCTACTACCATGGAAGAGTTTGAAATAGCTGAACATGCATGGATATGTCAGGTTTTAGTTGATACTAAACTTGTTACGTCGACATCTCAAGCTAGACGTGACATTGAAAGCGGTGCTGTTAAGATAGATCAGGTTAAATTAATTGATAGTTCCATAAGGCTTGAAATTGGTACATTTGTTTTACAAAAAGGAAAGAAAAGTTTTGTTAGAATCAATGTCATTTAGGGGATAGCATGAAAATATTAAAAATCGGAAAACATATTATTGAAAAACCAATTATTCAAGGCGGAATGGGTGTTGGAATAAGTTGGGATAGACTCGCTGGAAGCGTTAGTAGAGAAGGTGGACTAGGAGTAATTTCATCGGTTGGTACTGGATATTATAATAATAAAGAATTTTCTCATAAAAATGTACAAGGTAAGCCTTTTAATGAAAATAATTTCTATTCAAAAGAAGGATTGCATGAGATAGTGAAAAAAGCAAGAGAATTATGTGGCGATAAACCACTAGCTTGTAATGTTTTATATGCTAGCAATGATTATGGAAGAATAGTAGAAGATGCTTGTGAAGCAGGTATTGATATGATTATTACTGGTGCCGGAATACCAACTAATATGCCAGAATTTACCAAAAATTATCCAGATGTTGCACTTATACCTATAGTTTCTAGTGCTCGAGCATTAAAATTAATATGTAAAAAATGGAAAAGATATGATAGATTGCCTGATGCAGTTATTGTAGAAGGACCATTGAGTGGTGGACATCAAGGTTTTACTTATGATCAATGCTTTCTGGATGAGTTTCAGCTTGAAAATATTATTACACCGGTTATTGAAGAAGCAAAAGAATGGGGTGATATGCCAATTATTGCAGCTGGAGGAATTTGGGATAAAAGTGATATAGATAAATTCTTGGCATTGGGTTGCGCAGGAGTTCAAATGGGAACTAGATTTATCGGAACTTATGAATGTGATGCTCATCCAACATTTAAAAAGGTTATTTTAGAAGCTAAAAAAGAAGATATTAAGCTTTTGAAGTCACCAGTTGGATTGCCTGCAAGAGGAGTAATTACTGCACTTCAATCAAATATTGAGAATGGTACGGCTCCAAAAGTTGTATGCATTTCAAATTGTGTGGCACCATGTCACAGAGGTGAAGAAGCAAAAGCTGTTGGTTACTGTATTGCTGATAGACTTAGTGATGCTTATAATGGAAATACCGAAACAGGTTTATTTTTTACTGGATCAAATGGATACAGAGTTACGGAACTATGCTCTGTTGCTGAATTGATGAATAAATTAACTATCGGCGAATAATTTCAATATGTTTTTAGTAATGAAGCGTAGTACTTTAGTAATAATTTTGATTTTGTCTTTAATGTCTGGAGCTTTTTTGGAGGCTTCTACTGATTTGGAACTTTATCAAATAGCGAAGAAAAACTACGTAACATCTATTTTTAAAAATGACAAAGAAAAAGAACTAAAGTATTTGAAAGAACTTATTAAATACGGTAAACAATCCGATCAAGACATTAGTAAATACCAAAAAGAATTACACAGATTCAGTTTAAATCCTAAAATCAAACAAGAAACAAGAAATTTACCAATAAAAAACAATATATCAAGGGGTAATGATATTGCTTCAGGATTCGAATTCGAAGATCAAAAAGACAGAGATAATTTTGGCAGAAGCGTTAAGAAATCAGCATATGTTCTAAATAACTCTTTGATAATTGGATTTGACAATAGAATATCAAAAGATGATATCAAATTTACAAAAACTAAAAATAGTGAAGGCTATACTTATCAGCTAGAAATAACAGGTAAAATTGAGAATTTTAATCAACAAAAATTAAGTATGGAAGATGTCCGATTAATTGATGTTATAAAAAAATCTGATAATACTATCGTTGTAAAAATGAGCGATAACAATGATTTAAAAGTTTATTATGCATTAAATGAAAAAAATTTAATAGTTAAGATTTCAAATAATAGTGTTCAGTCAAAAGAATTAGCGGTGAGCAAAGAAGTAATTCAAAAACAATCTAAGAATCTTTTTAAGGACAATAATGTTGAAAAAGAAGATAGCCAAAAGCTTAGTGCAAAAGACATTGATGGTAAAGCAAAGATTATAGTTATTGATGCTGGGCATGGCGGTAAAGATTCTGGTGCTGTTGGTCCAAACAATGAATATGAAAAAGATGTTGTTTTAGCAACAGGTTTATATCTTAGGGATATATTAAAAAATCTTGGTTACATTGTTTACTTAACAAGGAATGATGATACATTTATTGAACTAAAAGACAGAACAAAAATAGCCAACAAAAAACATGCGGATTTATTTATTTCTATTCATGCCAATGCTGCGCCAAAAGGCAGAGCTAGAGATGCGAAAGGAATTGAAACATACTTCTTGTCTCCGGCTAGAAGTGATAGAGCAAAGAGTGTCGCTGCTTTAGAAAACAAAGAAGATATTGATGCTATGGATAATTTTGCATCGCAAGATATACTATTAACACTACTAAATAGAGGAAAGACTATAGCATCCCAAAAAATGGCAATTGATGTTCAAGGTCATATTCTTTATCAGCTAAGAAAAACCTATGGCAAAGATATTTTAGATAATGGCGCAAGAGAAGCCCCATTTTGGGTTTTAGTTGGTGCTCAAATGCCGGCTGTTCTTGTTGAAATGGGATATATTTCACATCCTGAAGAATCACAAAGATTAATTAGTCCACAATACCAGCAGGAAGTTGCAAATGGAATTGCAGAAGGTATAACGGCATATTTTATACATAATCGTTAAAAATAATATATTGCTTCTTGGCAAATAAATATTAATGTCATAGACTACATAAAATATGAATGATAAATAATCATAGTAATGAAGTGATATCGATAAATTAAAATATATCTTAAAAAAAAGCTAAAGCAATAATGCTAAAATGAAAATAACTATTAAGCTGGCTACTATTTAGAGTCACAGTTGTTGACGACTTTAAAATTTAAACGGATCAAACACTTATAAAATAAGTTTAGTTATAAATACCATCAAGTAAGCTATCTACAAACTGATCTGGATCAAATGGTATTAAATCGTAAGCGCTTTCACCAACTCCTACAAATAATATTGGAAGCTCGAGTTCATTGGAAATACTAAAGAGTGCCCCACCTTTACTTGTTCCATCTAATTTTGTAACAATAATGCCGTCGATCCCGATAATTTTATGAAATGCTTTTGCCTGCGCTATTGCGCTATTTCCTTGTGTTCCATCCAAAATTAGGATTTTTTGATGAGGTGCTCCATCTAATGCTTTGCCACAAACTTTAACAATTTTTTCTAATTCTTTTGTCAAATTTGCTTGAGTTTGAAGTCTCCCCGCTGTATCTATAATACAAAAATCTATATTTTTTGCAACTGCTGATTGTATTGTGTCAAATGCCACAGCACTAGAATCATGTCCTTGTTGAGTTTTAACAATTGGTGTGTCAAGTTTTGACGCCCAGATTGAAAGTTGTTCTATAGCAGCCGCCCTAAATGTATCACCAGCCCCAAGAATAACCTTCTTTCCATTTTTTTTGTACATGTTTGTGAGTTTTGCTATCGTTGTTGTTTTTCCGGCCCCATTTACACCAATTATTAGTTGAACGTAAGGCTTTGGGATATTTGACATATCAATTACTGGAGCAAACTCAAATAAGGAAATTAATCTGTGCCTTAATTGTTCTCTTGAGATTTGTTTTGGAAGACCATCCATTGCAAGAGATACGATATCATAAGACATGTCAGATTCAATAAGTATTTCTTCAATTGTGTTGAACTCTATTTTGTCAGATTTTCCATCAAGATTAACAAGTGATGAAATATTCTTTATTGTTTTCTCTAAAGCAGATGCAAAAAAGTTTTTGCTCTTTATATCCTCAGATTCTAATTCAATAATATCTTTTTTTTTGAAAATACCGAACATCTATTTTCCGATATATTTAGTTATGTCACTATCTAAAATTTCTTCTTGAGTAGCACCAACATAGTTCATAACCATTTCACCTTTTTTGTTGATTAAAAACATTGCAGGAATCCCATCAACACCACCAAGAGCTTTAGCAAATTCAAAATTATCCTTTGAATTGGTAATTGGATACATAATATTGTGCTCTTTTACAAATGCAGCCAAATCAGCATTCGGTTTATTTTCTTCAACTACTATAGATATTACTTGAAAATCTTTTCCATATTTTGCCAATAAGTTATTTAAATGAGGAATTTCTGCTTTACATGGAGGACACCACGTTGCAAAGAAGTTTACTAGAATAATTTTATTTGGATAATCTTTAAAAATCCATGCACCATTTTTTCTTTCAACATTGACTTTGTATCCATCATGTGTAACCAGGTCTAAAGTAATATCTTGAGGAACTTGTTTCTGAGAAATAACATTTTCATCAATTCCTTCTTTTTTGCTACAACCAGTCATTAGTCCAACTGATAATAATGCTAAAAATAAGTATTTTTTAATCTTCATTTTTATTTCCTTTTGGTAATATATGGATCGGATTTTATCCAAAAGAGGCTTAAAAGATGAGAGATCTTACCAAGAGCGATTTTAGAAAATTATGTATTAAAAAGTTAAAGTTTTGTAGTAAATTTGGAAAAATAAGAAAAGATAAATTTATTTCAAAAGAAATATTAAAAGTTATAAAAATTGAACAAGCGAAAAATATTTTATTATACATACCACTCAGTATGGAAGTGGACGTAAGAAGTATTATCAATATTTTGCGTAAAAAAGTCGGATATAAAGTTTATGTGCCATATATGGTCGGAAATAGTTTAAAAATAGTCCCATTCAGATTGCCATTAAATAAGAAAAAATATAATATTTTTGAGCCAAATAATTCTGACTCAAAAATAAAAATTGATTTAGCAATCGTTCCTATTATAGGAACTGATTCAACACTTAGAAGAGTTGGATTTGGAGTTGGATTTTATGATAGATTCTTTGCTTCATTATCGTATAGGCCAAAAATTGTATTTACACAGTTATGCAAATGTTCATCAGGCAAAACTTTAACCCATAACCATGATATAAAATCAGATTATATTATTACAAACAAGGGTACAAAATGGAAGATGCAATAGTAATATTTGCAATAG
>CAIJNA010000076.1 GCA_903821805.1 uncultured Campylobacterota bacterium
ATCTAAAAATTTAATTGATCCAGTAAGAAACTTTTGAACAGCAAAGTCATTTGCTGAATTTATTACAACGCCAAGATTGTCATTTTTTAATAATTCATCTTTAAATTCCCAAATAGGATACCTTTGGATTTCAATCTTTTTAAATTCTAAATTCCCTATCGTGAGTAAGTCAACTTTATCTAAAATAGGTTCTTCAACTTTATCTAAAATAGCATACGCAATGGGAAGCTGCATTGATACATTTGCTAAATGAGCAGTTGTGCTACCATCTTTGTAGTTTATGAGCGCGTGAATTATTGATTTGGATTCGATGACCGCATCACATTTTGTTGTGTTAAAAAGCCAACGAGCCTCAATTAATTCAAATAGTTTGTTTGTCATTGTTGCACTATCTATTGTTATTTTGTTTCCCATTGACCAATTAGGATGATTTAGTGCTTCTGTTACAGTTACGTTATTTAATCTTTTAAGTGGAAAATCCCTAAAGCTACCACCGCTCGCAGTTACTGTCAAGCTATCAATGCTTTTTGTATTATCATATAAATACCAAAGTGCAAAATGTTCACTATCAATTGGAATAATCTGTTTTGTATCTATAAATTTACCAGCAGCAACTAAACTTTCTTTATTTGCAAGTGCTAGTTTCTTGCCGCACTTTAAAGCTTCTAACGTAGGTTTTAACCCAGTAAATCCAACAAGAGCATTTACAACTAAATTGGAATCGCTATTTCGTATAGCTTCTAAAATAGATTCTTCTCCAGATGTGACATTGTTGTGATTTACTTTATGAATATCTTCAGCATTTGCAATAATGACTCTTTTTGGCGAGTGTTTTTTAATTTGTTCGTTTAGTAGATCGATATTTTTTCCAGCAACTAAAATCTCTATTTTGATATTGAATCGGCTAGCAATAAGAAGTGTATTTACGCCAATAGAGCCTGTTGAACCTAAAAGTATCATTATTTATTTGACGATTTTATGCTAGAAGTTTAAGAAAGATAAACATAACAATGGCACCAAATAAGTAACCGTCAGTTCTGTCTAGTATCCCACCATGACCTGGTAAGATATCCCCACTGTCTTTTACTCCAGCCTCCCTTTTTAAGTAGCTTTCAAAAAGATCGCCAAATACTGAAGCTAGAGCAACCAGGGATGAAACTAAAATCACTAATTCAAATGAGTAAGTATCTGGGGCAAATATCACACCAAAACCTGTAGCAATTATGATCCCACCAACAACACCTTCTAAAGTTTTTTTAGGACTAGTTATGCAAAATACTGTTCTTCCAACACTTTTTCCAACAAAATATGCACCAATATCAGCACCAGCAACTATAGCTAAAAGCCATAGCATTGAGCCAATTCCATATGAAACGTATAATGAAAAAATAAACAAAAAAGAAGCCAGTGGATATAGACGAGGTAAAAATAAAAGTTTGTCAAATGTTTTTGTATAAGCTAAAACAGATGCAAAAGCAACAATTGATAAAAATACTAAATCTTGTGGATTTGGATAAAAATACGCAACAATCCAAGTAATACCAGCTACTATAAATATTAAATTTCGTTCACTTTGAAATAACTTCATGGCTTCTGCAACACCAAAAATCATGATAACGCCGAGAAAGAACCATGTTATGAATTTACTATCAATAAATCCAACAAGTAGTACAACACCCAATATAATTAAACCTGTTTTTATTCTCAAACTGCTTTCTTTTACAACTTCGAACATTCTAAACCTTATATTTGCTTTATTTTATAGTGATTATTATACAAAACTTATACTTAAGTGCGTATTTGTAGTGCTTTGTTTGGAAGAAAGAGACAGAAAAGAATCTCAAAAATGACAAAAATGACATATTTGAGATCTGTATCTGGATAAAAGTTGGATACTGCTTATGGTCTTAAGTAAGTATAACCTTTAGATTGAAGATATGATAATTCAGCAACTCCACTTGGAACTACATCTTGTTGTGTTGCATCAAAAAGATCAGCTACTGTTAATTTTTGTTTTTCCATTGTTTTGTTGCAAACAGCAAATTTTACACCTTGCATTTTTAAAGCTTTTATTTTAGAAGCTAAGTCACCATTTGTTTTGGCAACTTGGAGTAATGTTAATCCTTTTCCATGCATTACTATAGTTGTTTCCATATTGCTTTCTCCAACTGCATCAATTTGATTTTGAGCATTTCCAAGTGCTCCTATTTGACGCTCAAGACTGTCGTAATTTATATGGTATACAACTTTTTGTTGACCATATTTTGAAGTATCAGCAAATGTTTGTGTTGGTAATGCAAATAAAGCAAATCCAAAACTTAATAGAGTAAAGATTTTTTTAATCATATTTTTCATTTTTCTATCCTAGTAATTTATTTTAGTACCTTGTTGATACTAAGTGAAAGAAGTATAATTAAAAATAATACAAGATGTCAAGCAATAATGTTTAAAAATGTAAAATAATTCATTTATAAGTTAAAATTTTTTATATTATAAGTTAA
>CAIJNA010000077.1 GCA_903821805.1 uncultured Campylobacterota bacterium
ATGATAAAAATGTTATTAAGAATAGCTTCCAAACAACAAAGAATATTTTTGATAAATGTGATGGTGCAACTATATGCTCTATGGGAATGAGTAGCGACTTTGAGCTTGCAATTCTACATGGATCAAATATGATAAGAGTTGGGAGTTGTCTTTTTAAAATATAACAGAAACAAGATCTTCTAGTATATTTTTTGATAAAATAACAATATGAACATAGAAACACTAATTACAGAAAAAAATATTAAACCTACTGCTGCAAGAATTCATATGATGAAGATTTTCAATAATGCGACAAAACCACTTAGCTATGAAGATCTTAGAGCTGATTTGCCAATGGATAAAGCAACATTTTATAGAAATATCTTAAAATTTGAATCAGAAGGAATACTAAATTCTTTTGAATCAAATGATAAAAAAAGATATTTTGAATTAAAATTACAGCCACATGCTCATTTTGTATGTATCAAATGCAATGAAATAGAATGTGTTAAAAAAGTTGATGTTTTACTTGAGGGCTATGAAATAACAAACATAACAATCAATGGAAAATGCAAGAAATGCATAGAAAAGGATCTAGTATAGATCCATTTTCAATCCTCACATTGTGTTTTAATTATTGTGGTTGTGCTTTGGATAAATCAGCTTATCTTTAGAGTATCCATAAGAAGGCATTTTCTGTAAAATTTCTTTAAGTATTTTTTCATCTAATATGCTAGTTCTTGACAGTATCCAGAAATATTCTCTTTTAGGCTCTCCGATAACAACATAAGAATATTTTTCATCCAACATAATAATTTGATAATTTCCATAGAATGGCCAAAAAAAACTTACTTTTAATTTTGAAAAACTTTCATCAATATTGTAGGCTTCGCCTATCGCGATATCGATCTTGCCATCTTTTGTACATTTATTTTCAACATTTATTTTTCCATCTTTTCGCAAAGAATATGTAGCACTAATATCGCTACAACCTTTCTCAAAAAAATTATCATATCTTGCTATTTCATACCACGTGCCTAAATATTTGTTAACATCAACTTTTTGAACAGTTTTAAGTTCTTGATGCTTAGCTGAGCATCCAGTAAACAATATAAACAAAAATGATAAAAATAAGATATATTTCACGCCAAATCTCCTTCTAGTATTTTCTTCGTCATAGCATGTCTATATGTGAACATATTTAGCATATCTGCTTTAACAAAAGGGTAAGCAACTTTACTAAAAGGCTCAAATGGCAATCTAAACTTAATATTATCAATTAAAAATGAATAATTTTCATCAATACTCTCAAAAATATGATCATGTTCAAAATATCTAAATGGTGATTTTATAGCTATATCTTTAATTAAGTTTTGTTCTATTTTAGCTATTCTAACCTCCCAATTTTGAGTAATTCCAAATTTTTTAATGGCCAATTTAACTATATTCCCCTCTTTCATTGGTGAATGTAATTCAATTATATTCACTTTCATGTCTTGTGGGGTGATTAGTGGTAAATTATTTGTGTCTTGATGAAATCTCAATAGATCATCAACGCTACATTTAATTTTGGTACGTATTGTTATTTCATACATAGATGTCCTTTTGTAATTTATATTTTTGTCGAACTCAAATATTCTACTATAGTTTAATTAAACTAGCAATATGAATATTTTTAACTTTAAAAAAATTACATGATAGAAAGTTCTCATTGCATATAAACTTACATAAAATCTATACTAAAAATATTGACTTATTATTAAAATAAATAAAAAGGAAATTTAATGGAAGTAGTTTTAACAATCGCAGGAAGTGATACTAGTGGTGGAGCTGGAATACAAGCTGATTTAAAAACATTTGAAGCTTTTGGTGTTTTTGGAACTACAGTACTAACAGTATTAACAGCTCAGAATACAAAAGGAGTATCAGCCGTTAGTGAAGTACCTTCTGAATTCATAAGAGAACAGCTTAAATCAGTATTTGATGATTTTGATGTAAAAGCAGTAAAAATAGGAATGCTTTTTTCAAATGGAATAATCAATACAGTTAGAGAATTTGTGAAAGATTTAAAAA
>CAIJNA010000078.1 GCA_903821805.1 uncultured Campylobacterota bacterium
AAAAGATTGCAGTTTATTCAGAGATTAAGAGATGAGGTTCACAGAACAGCAATAGGATTTCATAAGAAGCAAAAAAGAAATGAAGACAAGCAGATTTCACTACTTGAAATTAAAGGTATTGGCAAAGCAAAAATAAAAAAACTTTTACTTTATTTTGGAACTTTTGAGTTAATCAAATCGTCAAATTTTGATAGCTTAAAAGAGGTGTTGAATGAAAAAGATGCTAATATTTTGCTTCATTATTTTAAGGAAAAAGAGTAAATATGTCTTATATTAAATTGAGTAAACAAAATCTATTTTACAATCTGAATGTTTGTGCAAAACAAGCAGGAGATAAAAATAAGCTAGCAATAGTTTTAAAAGACAATGCTTACGGTCATGGATTATTAGAAATTGCAAGTATGGCTAAGGAGTTCGGAGTAACAAAAGCAGTTGTACAGACTTACAAAGAAGCACTAAAGATTGAACATCTATTTGATATAATTCTAATACTTGCAGATACGAAGATAAGTACTTTTTCACACACTTTTCACATAGCAATAAACGATATTGCCGACATAGAAGAACTTGAGCAAAATACTAATATCCACATTAAGGTTGATACGGGTATGCATAGAAATGGAGTATCTCCAAATCAGCTTGAAATGGCTATAGATAGGGCTTTAAAAAAGAAATTGAATATTTGCGGAGTTTTCACACATCACAAAAGCGCTGATGAGTTTACAAGTGATTTTTTCTACCAAAATACCATTTTTAAGGGGCTTAAAGAAAAAATAAAATCCATATGTGAAAAACTTAATTTGTCGCCAATATTGTTTCACAGTTGCAATTCAGCAGCTTTATTTAGGCATCAAAATTTTGATGAGGATTTTGCAAGAATTGGAATAGCAAGCTATGGATACCTTTGTGCCAATAATGTTCTTGGTTTTCCAAATTTAAAACCGGTTTTATCACTTTATGCAAACAGATTATCGTCTAGAGTATTAAAAAAAGGTCAAAGTCTTGGATATGGTGGAACTTATACTGCTTATGATGATATAAGTATTTCTACTTATGATATTGGATACGGCGATGGATTCAAAAGATTAGGTGGAAGTTCTTTTGAGACTAAGAATGGACAAAAAATCCTTGGAAGAGTATCGATGGATAGCATAGTTGTTGAGGGTACAGATGATGAGATTTGTATTTTTGATGATGTAAATCAATTGGCATCAATACACAATACTATAACCTATGAAATTTTAACATCACAAAATCCAAATATTGAAAGAATTATTAGCTAGAAGATCTCTAGCTAGCTATTTTATCATCATCCCTTATATTTCTTTTTTTAACATAATTATTTAGGCCAATGTGATTATTGTATCCAAGTAACTTTGCTATTTTTCTAACACTCAATCCAACAGATAAAAGCTCTTCTATTTGATCTCTTTTTTTGTCAAATTTAGACTTCTGAATAGTACCTTTTGGTTTTCCAAGACTTATCCCATCAAGTTTTCTAGCAGTAAGTGCTTCTTTTGTTCTTAGGCTCATTAAATCTTTTTCTAAAGATATAGCCATCCCAATCATCCCTAAAATCATTTTTGTCAACATATCATCTTTGCTTTCAAGATCAAGATTTTGATTGATGCTTACTATTCTAACTCCACCATTCAGAAGATTTTTTAGCATTTCAAGAATTGTAGAAATAGTTCTTCCAAATACATTTAAATCGTAAACTATAATCGTGCAGCCTTTTTTGCAGTCCTCAAGTAGCATTGATATTTTTTCTTCATCTTCTGGGATATTTATTTCAATTTCAACATTATTGTGTAGTTGTAGA
>CAIJNA010000079.1 GCA_903821805.1 uncultured Campylobacterota bacterium
CAAATTTTAATTTATCCATTAAAAGTGTATCTGATTCTAATTTTTCAGTAAACTTTTGAAATGAAATATGAGTCATATCTGTGGTTTTAACTTGACAAGAATAAACCACATCTTTTGCAGTATGTTTAAAACTAGAAAGAAGCATTCCTTTTCCATCATCACCGTGACATTTGGCACAACTTATACCTCTTGGATTGTTATATAACATTTTTCCATACTCATATTTAGTAATAAAAGATTCATTAATTTGTTTTTCTACAAGTGATTGGCTCATATCAGATGAGAATAAAAAAACTTGTAACATTGTAATTATTATTATTTTTAGCATGCGAAATCATACCAAATTAAGTCTAAAATAGATATAATCACTTCTATTTTACAGGGGCATGATTTTATAATTTTTGCCTTACGGCTGGTACAATAAGGTCGATTTTTAAAAACAAATAGAGGAGAGCAAATAGTGATTACATTAAAAGAAGCGCTTTGTCTTAGCAAGGAAGAGCTATCATCATTCTGTGCAGAATTAAAAGAAAAAATCAAAAAAGACGCACATATTGGAGCTTATGTTGAGCAATTCACAAATGAAGAGCTAAAGCTTTCATGTGAAAATGGCGTGCCAATTGCTATTAAAGCAAATATCAATGTTAAAGATTGGGAGACCACTGGTTGCAGCAATATATTGAAAAATTATATATCGCCTTACAATGCAACAGTAATAGACAAACTGCATGAAGCTGGATTAAGTGGATTTGGAAAAGCCAATATGGACGAATTTGCCATGGGAAGCTCAACTGAAAGTAGTTGCTATGGAAAAACATTAAATCCGTATGATAATGAAAAAGTTCCTGGTGGAAGTAGTGGCGGAAGTGCTGCTGCTGTTGCTGCTGGACTTGCTATTGCGGCACTTGGAACTGATACTGGAGGAAGCATTAGACAACCAGCTGCTTACTGTGGATGTGTTGGAATGAAACCAACATATGGAAGAGTTAGTAGATATGGGATAATTGCTTATAGCTCTTCTCTTGATCAATGTGGTCCGATCACACAAAATGTTGAAGATGCTGCGATACTTTACGACATTATTAGCGGCCATGACCCTAAAGACTCGACAAGTGCAAACATAGAATACACTCCTGTTGCTCCGAATTTAAATAGTGACAGAAAACTTACTATTGCGGTTATTGATAACTATATAGAAGAAGCTAGCGAAGAGATAAAGAGTGCTTTTAGTGAAACGATTCAAAAACTAAAAGATGCTGGACATACAATTATTCACAAAAATATGATGGATACAAAAAAACATATTTCATCATACTATATCGTTGCAACAGCTGAGGCAAGTGCAAATTTAAGTAGATATGATGGAATAAGATACGGAAATAGAAGTGAAGCAAAAAATCTTAAAGAAACTTATATCAAAACAAAATCTCAAGGTTTTGGATATGAAGTTCAAAAAAGAATTATGCTTGGAAGTTTTGTTTTGAGTAGTGGATATTATGATGCTTACTACATTAAAGCACAAAAAGTAAGACATCTTATTAAAGATGAATTTAATGAGATATTTAAAGAATGTGATTTAATTTTAGCTCCAGTAGCTCCTACAACTGCACCTGCATTTGGGGCTTTTGCAACTTCTCTCGAGATGTATTTAAGTGATATCTATACGATATCTGTAAATTTAGCTGGTCTTCCCGCAATTTCTGTTCCTGTAGCAAAAGATGCAAATGGAATGCCGATAGGATTACAACTTATTGCTAAAAGTTTTGATGAACAAACACTGTTTGATGGGGCAATGAGCCTTGAAAAATCTGTAAATTATAAAAAATAGGAAAATAATATGAAAATTAGAAAAAGAGCATTAACATTTGAAGATGTATTGTTGGTACCTGCAAAAAGTGAAATTCTTCCAAGAGAAGTTTGTATTAAAACAAAATTAACTAAAAATATAGACCTAAATATTCCATTTGTAAGTGCTGCTATGGATACTGTTACTGAATATCAAGCTGCTATTGCTATGGCTAGACTTGGGGGAATCGGAATAATTCACAAAAATATGGATATCCCAAATCAAGTTCTACAAGTGAAAAAAGTGAAAAAAAGTGAAAGTGGAATTATTATAGATCCAGTATTTGTAACACCAAACCAAACTTTACAAGATGCTGAAGATTTAATGAAAAATTATAGAATTTCAGGCGTTCCAGTTGTTGATGAAAAGATGATTTTACTTGGAATTTTAACTAATAGAGATATGAGATTTGTAAAAGATTTTTCTCAACTTTGTGGGCAAATAATGACTAAAATGCCATTAGTTACAGCAACAAAAGGTACAACTTTAGATGCTGCAGCTGAAATTATGCATCAACATAAAATTGAAAAATTACCAATTATTGATGAAAACAATAAACTAGTTGGTCTTATTACAATAAAAGATATCAATAAAAAACTTGAATACCCAAATGCAGCAAAAGACAAATATGGAAGACTTATTGTAGGAGCTGCTATCGGTGTTGGTCAACTTGACCGTGCAGAAGCTTTAATCAATGCAGGCGTAGATGTTCTTGTGCTTGATTCTGCACACGGTCATAGCAAAGGAATTTTGGATACAGTAAGAGCAATTAAAGAAAAATTCACAATTGAAATAATTGCTGGAAATGTTGCTACTGCGGAAGCTACTGAAGACTTAATTAAAGCTGGAGCAGATGCTGTTAAAGTAGGAATTGGTCCTGGGAGTATTTGTACAACAAGAATTGTAGCTGGTGTTGGTGTTCCTCAAATAAGTGCTATAGATGAGTGTTCTGCAGCTGGAGCAAAGTATGGTGTTCCTATTGTTGCAGATGGTGGTATTAAATTTAGTGGGGATGTTGCAAAAGCATTAGCTGTTGGAGCGAGTACTGTTATGATGGGGAGCGCATTAGCTGGAACAGAGGAATCTCCTGGTGAAATAATACTAAGCCATGGCAGACAATTTAAGTCTTACAGAGGAATGGGAAGTATTGGAGCAATGACTAAAGGAAGTACTGATAGATATTTCCAAGAAGGAACAGCTGCTGATAAATTAGTTCCAGAAGGAATTGAAGGAATGGTTCCATATAAAGGACTTATTGGCAATATAATTCACCAGTTTATTGGTGGACTTAGAAGTTCAATGGGTTATTTAGGAAGTAAAGATATTCCAACATTCCAAGCAACTGCTGAATTTGTTGAAATCACAAGTGCTGGACTAAGAGAATCTCATGTTCATGATGTAACTATTACAAATGAAGCACCAAATTACCATGTGTAAAAGAATTTAAGGAATATTTCAATGCAAAAAGAGCCTATGACAAGTGAAGTTTTTGACAGAATTACTGCACTTCTAAATGAACTAAAAACAATTGAAAGACCTAAAATCCTTATTGCAATTGAAGAAGCTAGACAACTAGGCGATTTAAAAGAAAATGCTGAATATCATGCCGAGA
>CAIJNA010000080.1 GCA_903821805.1 uncultured Campylobacterota bacterium
AATTTAATGCATCTGCAACAGTTAAGATTTTTTCAGCACTTTCATCTGGAATTTCAATATCAAATTCTTCTTCAAGAGCCATAACTAATTCAACTACATCTAGTGAATCTGCACCTAAATCCTCAATAAATTTTGAATCTTCTTTGATTTGAGCGATATCGCAATCTAATTGCTCAGCTACTACTGCTTTGATTTTTTCTAACATTTTTTTTCCTTTTTAAAATAAGTTTCACAAAATTATACCAAATATACTTAAAAATTACCCATATTAGACATAAAGTCCACCATTTACTTTAAGAATTTCTCCTGTTATATAGCTAGAATGGTCACTTAAAAGAAATGCAACAGCATCTGCAACTTCATTTGCTTCGCCAAATCTTCCTAGTGGAATATTTTTTTCATAATTTTCTTTGAACTCTGGTTTAAGCTCATCTTTCTTGTCTGTTCTAATAAATCCTGGATTAATGGCATTGAATCTAATTCCTCTAGCACTACCTTCTTTTGCAAAAGATTTAGTCATCGCATTTACCCCGCCTTTGCTGGCACTATAGTTAGTTTGACCTGGATTTCCCATCTCTCCAACAATCGATGAAATATTTACTACAGAACCAAATCTTTTTTTGCTCATAGTTTTTAAAGCATCTCTACAACCTATGAAAGTTGATTTTAGATTAGCATCAATTACATCATCAAAATCTTCAATAGTCATTCTGATTGCTAGTTTATCTTTTGTTATCCCGGCATTATTTACTAAATATGAAAGCTCACCATCGCTTTCAATGATTGTTTTTATGATTTCATTCCAGTCTGCTTCAGTTGCAACATCACCTTTAATTACAGCAGCAACTCCACCTTCTGCTTCAATTGCTTCTTTAACAGCATCAGCCAACTCCGGCTTACTTCTGTAGTTAATCCAAACTTTCAATCCATACCCTGCTAAAACTTTTGCAATATCTGCACCTATACCCTTGCTAGCACCTGTAACTAAAACATTTTTTCCACTAAATTTCATACCATATCTCCTTTAAGTTAATTTTTAATCTATATATCTTTTTGTTAAATCGCCATAATTTTCAATTCTTCTATCTCTTAAAAACGGCCACCATCTTCTTACATTTTCACTTCGTTTCCTATCAATAGTAACATACAAAATTTCTTCTTTGTTTTCACTTCCTTTAGCTAACAATTCACCCTGAGGACCAAAAACAAAGGAATTCCCCCAAAATTTAGTACCGGCTAATACTTCACTATCATCTTTCTCAAAACCAACACGATTAATAGTAACCACAGGCAATCCATTTGCTACACTATGACCTCTTTGGACTGCTATCCATGCATCTAGCTGCCTTTGTTTTTCATCTTCTGGATCGCTTTCAAACCACCCAATTGCTGTGGGATAAATAAGAATTTCAGCGCCTTTGAGTGCCATAAGTCTGGCAGCTTCAGGATACCATTGATCCCAGCAAACCAAAACACCAAGTTTTCCAACACTAGTTTGAATAGGTTCAAACCCTAAATCACCAATTGTGAAATAAAATTTTTCATAATATCCAGGATCATCCGGAATGTGCATTTTTCTATATTTTCCAGCTACTGAACCATCTTTTTCAAATACAACTGCAGTATTGTGGTAAAGTCCAGCAGCTCTTTTTTCAAATAATGAAGTAACCAATACAACATTATTCTCTTTAGCAATATTGCCCCAAAATAAAATATCATCTTCCCAGGTGTTAGCCAAGTCAAATGCATCAACACTTTCATTTTGACAAAAATAATAAGTCTGATGTAGCTCTTGAAGTGTAATTAAAACAGCTCCATTTTTAGCTGCTTCTTTTATCATTTCACATGTTTTAGATATTGTTTTTTCTTTTGAATCATGGTATTTTTGTTGAATCAAAGCTGTTATCATAGTCTACTCCCTGATAATTTTGATTGTTTTTTTGACTTAGGATATTGCATAGTTACACAATGCAAACTACCATGTTGTCTTATTAATGTGCTACAATCAATTCCAATAATATCTCTTTTTGGGAATGCTTTTTTAAAGATTTCTATTGCTTTTTCATCATTTTCATCTTGGTAGGTTGGAACCAAAACAGCACCGTTTATAATTAAAAAATTTGCATATGTTGCTGGAAGCTTCTCTTCTCCATCATATTTTGCTTTGATGTGCGGTAATCCAATAAGATTGTATTTTTTGCCTTTAAGATTTGTAAATTTATTAAGTTCAGTTTCCATCAATTTTAATTGAACATAATTTGAATCATTTTCATCATCACATATTTGATACATTATAGTATCTTCACTGATAATTCTGGCAATTGTATCGATGTGACTATCTGTATCATCACCCTCTAAAGCACCACTGTTTAGCCACAAAACTTTTTTTGCACCAAGATTTTCAATAAGTTTTTGCTCAATCATTTTTTGAGAAAGTTTTGGATTTCGATTTTTTTCCATTAAGCATTCGGTTGTTGTTAAAATTATCCCTTCACCATCACTTTCTATGCTTCCGCCCTCAAGAACCATTTTTACACTTTTGTGTTTATAGTCTTTCAGCAGCCCTTTGTGCTTAAGTTGCATTGTTATCAAATCATCTTTTTTATAAGCAAACTTCTTACCCCAAGCATTGTATTTAAAGTCCAGAATCGTTGAAACACCATCAATTTCAACCGTAATACCTCCAAAATCTCTACTCCAAGTATCATCGCTATCTAGTCGTACAAATAATAAATTCTTTTTAGATGGAAATAATGATTTTACAAATGTGATATTTTTTGCAACAATTAAGCATTTTTGATATTTTCTTATAGCATTTGCTATATTTACAAAATTTTCTATAGCATCACTAAGATATTCATTCCAATCTGTATTTTCATGAGGAAATACAAGTTGTACAAACTCTTGTTCTTCCCATTCGGCAGGTAATCTTATCACTTTAAACTCCTCTTTTATTGTTCCAGACTCTAATATGAAGTCTATCTGAGTACTTAAATCCTTTTTCTATGGCAAATTCTATAACACTTAAACTATTTTTATCAATTGCTTCAGCAGTATCTCCAAGTGGCATAACATAGACATCACAAGACGGAATTTGTTTCAAAATATCTTCAATTTCTTTTGATGCTAAAGGCAAAAAGTCTTTATTTATAACAAATTTTAAATAACTTTCAGTTGTAAAATCTATTATCGTTTTTAAACTTTTGATATTTATTCTTTTCTGTAAACTTTCACCGCTATTGCTAAGTTTTACACTTAATGAAAAGATGATGTTTTTGTGCCATTCTTGATTTAAAACAATGTCAATGCTACCATTAGTTTCTATTGTAACACTGTAATTATTTATAATCCAATATTTTAGAAAGTTTTGAAACTCTTGATCTTGCCAGTAGAGAAGTGGTTCCCCACCAGTTATAACAATATCGGCTTTATAGGATGGAAGATATTTCGAAACTTCTTCTATAAGGCTTTCGCTCGAGGTATATTTTTTCCATTCATCTCTAAAAGCTATATCACTTGCATAAAAACTATCACAACTGCATTTTTTAATTCCACTCGGAGTTTCGTATTCGACCTCAAAACCAGGACATTGCATATTGCATTTCCCAAATCTTACAAATACGCTAGGATTTCCTACTCGTTTTCCTTCACCCTGAATAGTTGGACCAAAGATCTCATTGATTTCAAGCATATACAGTACTTCTACTTTTTGGAGTCTCGAAGTATTCCAAATGTGATACTTTTATCCCAATTTGCGACATCTTCTTTTGAACAATTTTTAAAAGCCAAAAAGAAATATTTTCGCTTGTTGGCACAAAATCAACAATTATGTAACTCTCATAAAGTTCTTTAATATGCAGTGGCTCATTTTTTAGAATAGATAAATCAGCAAGCATAAAATCTTCTTCCATTTTATGAAGATTATTTTTACTTGAATAGTGTGGAAGCAATGTTGGGAAGAGCGGATCATTTATGTCGACTATGAACTTATGATCTATAGTGTCATCTAAAAACTTTTTAAACCAATTTAGATGTTTGAAATCTGTAACCATACCATTAACTAAAGTTTCACTTTCAAGGTGAACGATTATTTTTCCCTGATGTCCGTGCAGATGACGACACATAAGACAATCATCAAGTGCGAATTCTTTATTTAGCTCTTGTGACCAAACACGATGCCCGTAACAAAAGTCAAATTGTTTTGATATATTCCATTTCATTCGCGGATTTTAACATACTCTTTATAAAACTACATAAGAATCTAATTTGTAGAATGTATTGTGAATTTAAATAATTCATTTGGTATAATAAAAGTTATCTATTATATGAAGGAAGATTACAACAATGATTTTATCGATATCCTATAGAATTTCAAGATATGCATTCAAGCATATAAGTGCATTATTATTATGGACACTATTAATTTATTCTGGTTTTGCTAGCGCAAATACATTACCAAATGATTGCAGCAGAGAGCATCATCCAAACGAATTGACTGTTTTTAGTTACCATGAAATAGCAGAAAAAGGTAAAGCTCTAGACGCAAATTATGCAGTTACCCCGGAACATTTTGAGCAACAAATGAAATGGCTGATAGATAATGGATATCATTTTGTCAATGTTGATGATATTTTAAACTACAGAAATCATGGAAAAAAACTACCACATAAAGCAGTATTTATAACTTTTGATGATGGGTACAAAGTTACTTACACAAATGCATTTCCAATATTAAAAAAGTACAAAATTCCTACAGTTATTGCTTTGGTTGGAACATGGTTATTAAACGAAGAGAAGGTTGATTATAATGGCAAAATGCTTCCCCGAGATGCATTTTTAAATCAACATGAACTTAAAGAGATGATAGCAAGTGGATTGGTTGAAGTTGCTAGTCATTCATATGCTTATCATAAAGGTATTTTGGGAAATCCACAAGGAAATACGCAACCAGCTCTTAGAACTCGTCAATGGCTTGCAGATAAAAATAAATATGAAGATGAAAAATCTTACGTTAAACGAGTTGAAAATGATTTAGCTCACAATAGCAAATTCCTGAAAGAATACACTGGGCAAACTCCAAGAGTTATGGTATGGCCGTATGGTCATTACAATATGGAAACTAGAAAAATTGCAGAAAAATTAGGAATGCCAATTGGTTTAACTTTGGATGACGGCGGAAATACAGAAACAACTCCATTATGGGGACTTAGACGAATATTGGTTGAATATTCAATGAATCTTAAAGATCTTGCAAGAGATATGGAAGTTAGAAATGCTAACTTAACTGATGACTCTAGAACAACTAAAGCAGCGCATATTGATTTGGATTATATATATGATCCAGATCCAATCCAACAAGAAAAGAATTTGGGAGATTTACTTGAGCGTATTAAAAAATTAAATGTAAATACTATTTATCTTCAAGCTTTTGCAGATCCCGATAGTGATGGCGCTGCTGATTATGTTTATTTTCCAAATAGAAATATTCCAATGCGAGCTGATTTATTTAACAGGGTGTCTTGGCAAATCTCTACGAGAACACAAGTGAAAAGAATTTATGCATGGATGCCTATGATGGCGTGGGAATTGCCATCTAAAAATAAAGCCTCAAAAGATATCGTTGTGACACTTCAAGTTGATCCATCTCATCTAAATATGGGATACCCAAGACTCTCACCATTTTCTCCAAGAGCCAAAAAAGTTATCAAAGAAATATATGAAGATTTGGCAAAAGCAGCTTATATTGATGGAATTTTATTCCATGATGACGTAACATTGTCAGATTATGAAGATAATAGTAAATTCGCACAAGCTCAGTATAAA
Organism: uncultured Campylobacterota bacterium; assembly: GCA_903821805.1. GTDB lineage: Bacteria > Campylobacterota > Campylobacteria > Campylobacterales > Arcobacteraceae > CAIJNA01. The sequence continues at coordinate 5,824 of CAIJNA010000080.1, forward strand.
AAATGGGGATTTAGCGGAGATATTAAAAGCATAAGAAGTGATAGGAAACAATTTTTAAAATTGATAAGACTCAAAACTCAGTATTTGGATGATTTTGCAATGGAATTGGCTCAAATTTTAAGAAATGAACAACCTGGCTTAAAAACAGCTAGAAATCTATATGCTCAAGTTGCTATAAATCCAAATGCCCAAGAATGGTATGCGCAAAGCCTTTCTGAATCAATAAAATATTATGACTATACTGCAATTATGGCTATGCCTTATATGGAGCAAGCTACCAATCATAAAGAGTTTTATGAAAAAATAGTACATAACGTTAAACAAATAAAATGTGGGATTGATAGAACAGTTATTGAATTGCAAGCTGTTGATTGGAGAAAAGATAATGCCCCGATTCCATCTGAAGAAATGACTCAAACAATTAGTAATCTATATAATTTAGGTGTACATCATATTGCTTATTATCCAGATAATCAATTTGATAATGTTCCAAATGCAGATGATATGAAAAAGATTTTTGATAAAAAATCGTTATTTATGAATTATTTACTTATGCCAACTAGTCTGGCAGCACCAAAACAATAAAGGTCACAAAATGAATTTAGATTCTGTATCACATTTAACATGGCACATCATCTTAGGATATATATTTTATTATCCACTTTTTATGTCGAGCTTGTGGATAATTGGAGCAATATTTTTTTATTTTAAAAATGAAAAACCTTACTTGACGCACTTAATTCCAGAATTAGGACCAAATGAAAAATGGGAAGGTGTTAGTATTCTTATTCCTTGCTACAATGAGGGTCAAAATGCTGTTGAAACTATTTCTTACGCATTAAATGTAGAGTATCCAGAATTTGAAGTTATTGCTATAAATGATGGAAGTAAAGATGATACGCTGGAAATTTTAATGAGCATCGCAAAAACTAATCCTAGATTAAAAGTTGTTAATTTGGCTGAAAATCAAGGAAAAGCATTAGCGCTTCATGCTGGATCATTAGTTGCAAAATATGATTATTTGATAGGTATTGATGGTGATGCATTGATTGATAAATATTGCGTTTATTGGATGATGAAACATTTTATAAGATACCCAGCAGTTGCAGCTGTTACTGGAAATCCAAGAATAAGAAACAGAACAACACTTTTAGGCAAAATTCAAGTTGGAGAATTTTCATCAATTGTTGGAATGATAAAAAGAGCTCAAAGAAGTTTTGGTAGAATTTTTACAGTTTCTGGAGTTATAACTGGTTTCCGTAAATCAGCAGTTCATGAGGTTGGATATTGGAGTCCTGATATGCTAACTGAAGATATCGATATAACATGGAAACTTCAAAGTAATGGATGGGATGTTCATTTTGAACCAAGATCTTTAGTTTGGATTTTGATGCCAGAAACAATAAGTGGACTTTGGAAACAAAGACTTAGATGGTCAATGGGTGGAGCCCAAGTAATGCTTAAAAATTTTAAAGTTTTATTTGCACCACGACAAACACATTTATGGGGCTTAATGGTTGAATTGATCTTAAGTACAGTTTGGGCTTATAGTATGTTGTTGGTAATTTTGGTTTGGATCGCAAGCTTATTTGTGCCCGTAAGTTATTTGATGCCGCAACAGTCACCAATTCTTCCAGATGATACAAGTATTATTTTGATTAGTGCATGTTTGTTACAATTCTTTGTTAGTAAATGGCTCGATGGACATTATGACAAAGGGTTGGGAAAGAATTATTTCTGGATGATTTGGTATCCTTTTGCTTACTGGATTATAAACTTATTTACAGCAGTAACATCTCTTCCAAAAGTTTTATTTGGCACAAAAGGTCGTGCAAGATGGGTTAGTCCAGATCGTGGAGCACACCAACAAGTGAAGAAAGGATAGTCATGGATCATCATCAATCTCTAATAATTAATAATAGAAGCGAACTTCCAAAAGCAAAAAGAATAATTTGGGACATAGTTACATTGCTTCTTTGGGTTGGATTCATATATTTATGGAAACCAGTATTTCATGTTTTTTATAGGATATTAACACTAGATGCTCCGGGACATGAATTTGCAGATTGGATTTTCGGGGAAATTCACAGTGTAACATTTATAAATGCTATGTATTTGTTGATAGGCACTCCTTTGATACTTTTTGTGTTGGCTAGATTAAATAGACATCATGCTCCAACTGAACATTTAATATTTCATTTTGATGATTACGCTGAATACTTTAAAGTTGAAAAAGAAAGTTTGCAAGAATGTGTAAATAGTCAATTGGTAACTGTTTATTTTGATGATCACGGACATATTATTAATCTTGAAGATCGAATAGTCGAGAAGAAAAAATAACTCAATCCTTTTGAGTGATTTTTAATTACACATAGTGTAATTTTATTAATATAGTACATCACTTCTAGTATCACAATATCTAAGCATTAATAATTTTATCTATTTTCTTCAGCTAATCGTGTTGCAATAAATTCACGGTTTTCTACCTTCTTAATTAGAATGAAGAATATCAAATTCAAAAAAGGGTTAAAATGCTTACAATATATGTTGACGGTGATGCTTTTCCAAATCTTTTAAAACCAATTTTATTCCGTTCTATTGAAAGATTGAAGCTCAACACTATTGTTATTTCAAACAAGAAAATAGATATTGGAAATTCAAATTTTATTTCATCTATAATAGTTGATGCTGGAGCCGATGAAGCTGACAATAAAATAGTTGAGCTCGTAACAATAGGAGATCTGGTTATCACAGCTGATATACCATTGGCAGATAGAGTTATCTCAAAAGATGCTCATGCAATTGATCATAGAGGGGAGCTTTACAGTCATGATAATATTAAGCAATATAAAGCTGTGCGAGATTTGATGGATCAAATAAGGCAGAGTGGTGAAATCACAAAAGGACCGAAACCTTTTGGTGTCAAAGATGCTCATGAGTTTGCAAATCAACTTAACAGTTTTTTGGCGAAACACTGTAAGTAATTGTTATTTTTTGATGATTTATAATGTGTTAAAGAGAGACATGGTGGAGTTGTCGGGGATCGAACCCGAGTCTTAAAACAGCTTATATTAGCGTCTACATGTTTAGAAGGGTTGAATAAATTCACCTTACAGCTTCTCAACCCGCAAAAGCAACTGCAAGGCTAAGATTTAAAATGTCCCTTTTGAAAATAATCACTTTTCAAAAAGTAAGCTATATATGATGAGCCTTCCAATGATCTACTTATATAGCATCAGTAGCGGAAAGCCTCCTAAAGTTTGTTAAACTTACGCTGCGTGAGCGTAAGCAGGAGCGTAATTTGTATTGTTTGCGTCTAAAAACGATGGATAGATTTACGATATATCCAAATCGACATGCAACTAATACTCACTGCTCTAATCGATACCAAGTCAACCCCAAGTGTATTTTGGTTACCAAAAAGTCCGAAATTGTATCTAATTTTTTGTATAATAATCATTATTTAAAAAAAAGGGTTATGAATGAAAAACAAAGAAGGTATTTTAATCATTGGAGCAGGCGGAGTAAGTACGGTTGCAACTGTAAAATCTGCCATGAATATTGATACATTTAAAAATATTACGCTTGCAAGTCGAACACTTAGCAAATGTGCACAAATCAAAGATATCGTTAAAGATAAAACGGGTGTAGATATAGAAATCGCACAAATTGATGCTGATGATACAAATGCTGTTATTGAACTTATTAATAAATTAAATCCTAAAGTTGTATTAAATGTAGCTCTTCCTTATCAAGACTTAACTATTATGGATGCTTGCAGTGCTACAGGAACACATTATATTGACACTGCAAATTATGAGCATCCTGATGAAGCTAAGTTTGAGTATAAACTTCAATGGGAAAGAAATAACGATTTTGAAAGCAAAGGTTTGACGGCACTTTTAGGAAGTGGATTTGACCCAGGTGTTACAGGTGTTTTTGTTAAATATATAGAAGAAAATTACCTTGATACTATAGAGTATATTGATATTATGGATTGTAATGCAGGAGATCATGGTTATAAATTTGCAACAAATTTTAATCCAGAAATAAATCTTAGAGAAGTTTCTGCGAATGGAAGATATTTTGAAAATGGAAAATGGATAGAAACAACTCCTCTTGAAATAAGAGTTGATTGGGATTATCCTGAAGTTGGAGTCAAAGCTTCTTATTTACTTTACCATGAAGAATTAGAAAGTTTAGCAAAAAATATCAAAGGGGTAAAAAGAATTAGATTTTTTATGACTTTCGGGGATAGCTATATTTCTCATATGAATTGCCTTCAAAATGTAGGAATGCTTGGAATAGAGCCTGTAATGCATAAGGGTGTTGAGATTATTCCTATTGAATTCCTAAAAACGCTTTTACCAGATCCAGCTAGCCTTGGAAGTAGAACAAAGGGACTTACTAATATCGGTTGTGTATGTGAAGGTCTAAAAGACGGTGTTAGAAAAAAATACTATATATATAATGTCTGCAATCATGAAGAGTGCTACAGGGAAACTGCTTCTCAAGCAGTTAGCTACACAACAGGTGTACCAGCAATGATCGGAACTAAGCTAGTTTATAATGGTACTTGGGATTTGAAAGGTGCTAGAAATGTTGAAGAATTTGAATCGCAAACTTATATGGATGAGCTCATGACTCAAGGTTTACCTTGGAAAGTTATCGAGATGGGGATTTAATTCCCTCATCTTAATATTACATATCTGTTCGTAAAATTGCTCCACTACTTGCATTTGTAACAAGTGCTCTATATTGTTTTAGCCAGCTTGATTTTAATTCTTTTTTGATTGGTTTGAAGTTAGCTTTTCTTGTTGCTATTTCATCATCACTTAGATTTACAGCTAAAATATATTGGTCAACATCAATATGAATTTCATCTCCATCTTGAAGTAATCCTATCATTCCACCTTCTGCAGCTTCTGGACTAACATGCCCAATACTTGCGCCCCTAGTCGCCCCACTAAATCTTCCATCCGTAATAAGTGCAACTTTATCTCCAAGTCCCATTCCCATAATTAATGAAGTTGGTGCTAACATTTCTTGCATTCCTGGACCACCTTTAGGGCCTTCATATCTTATAACTACAACATCTCCAGCTTTAACCTTATGGTTTAAAATTCCAGCTATTGCTTCATCTTGTGAGTTAAAACAAACAGCACTTCCTGTAAATACTCTGCTTCCAGTAATTCCTGCAGTTTTGATAACAGCACCTTGCTCTGCTAAGTTACCATAAAGAATCGCCAGACCACCAACAGCACTATACGGATTGTCTAATGTATGAATAATATTTGTATCTGTAATTGATGCATTTTTGATTCTCTCTTTTATTGTTTCGCCAGTAATTGTTAGATTGTCAAGCAATACATCACCTCTTTTATCCATTTCGTGCATAACAGCACTTACACCACCAGCTTTATCAATATCTTGCATATGCACAGTTGAAAGTGATGGAGAAATTTTCGCTATATGACTTACATGTTTACTGATTGTATTGATATCTTTAAGTTCAAAGTTTGCACCAGCTTCTTTCGCAATAGCTAGCATATGAAGAACTGTATTTGAGCTTCCACCCATTGCCATATCTACGGCAAATGCATTTCGAACCGCATTTTCATTTAGAATATTTGTAATATTGTATTTTGCTTTTTCGCCATCATTCATCAGGGCTATTTCACAAATTCTTCTAGCAGCTTTTCTGTAAAGTGCTTCCCTTTCAGGTGTTAGAGCCAAAATAGTTCCATTCCCACTAAGTGCTATTCCCATAGCTTCCATTAATGTATTCATAGAGTTCGCAGTAAACATTCCGCTACAGCTTCCACCACTTGGACAAGCATTGCATTCAATATCTTTTAGTTCATCAGCTGTAATTTGACCAGCTTCAAATTTTCCAACGGCTTCAAATGCAGTTGCAAGATCTATAGGAGTTCCATCTTTTGTATAACCTTTAGCCATTGGCCCACCACTTACAAATATTGTTGGAACATTAACTCTTAAAGCTCCCATTATCATGCCAGGAACGATTTTATCGCAGTTAGGTATAGCTATCATAGCGTCGAGTTTATGTGCATTCATAACAGTTTCTATACTATTTGCGATTATCTCTCTTGATGGTAAACTAAAAAGCATTCCATCATGACCCATTGCGATTCCATCATCAACACCAATCGTATTAAATTCAAATGGAACACAACCAGCTTTTTTAATCTCATCTTTAATAATAGCACTTACTTTATCAAGGAAAAAATGCCCTGGAATAATTTCAATAAAAGAATTTGCAACCCCAATAAATGGTTTTGAAAAATCTTCATCTTTTAGTCCAGTAGCTCTTAGTAAGCTTCTGTGTGGAGCTCTTTGGTGTCCTATTTTAACTTCATCACTTCTCATGCAAATATCCTCTAGATTTTATAAATTTAAAAAATTATATCGAATCTTTTCTAAAACACTTGACAAAAAAAGTAAAGGTTGCTATAATTCCGCCACTTAATTCAAATGACAATTTGTTTTATAAAATACCTCTGATGAACTAATCATCAAAATACATGCGAGTGTGGCGGAATAGGTAGACGCGTGGGACTTAAAATCCCATTCCGGTTTCGGAGTATCGGTTCGATTCCGATCATTCGCACCATTGGTATAGAGAGTTGGCTGAGTGGTCGAAAGCACCGGTTTTGAAAACCGGCGACTGTAACAGGTCCGTGGGTTCGACTCCCACACTCTCTGCCACTTTTAAAAAATCAATCAAATTCATCTTGTAATTATCAAACAACTTTACTACAATATTATTATTTTGCTCTAATTTTAAAACATTTCACCCAATTTTGGTATAATTTTTTCATCAAAAATAAGGAATCAGATGCCAAAAATAGAAAATATCCCTTGTGTTATTTTAAGTGGTGGTAAAAGTAGTAGAATGGGTAGAGACAAATCTATGCTTCCTTTTGGTAGTGAAAATTCACTTATAAAATATCAGTACATTAAATTCTCAAAAATTTTTAAAAATATCTATATTTCAAGCAAAGAAAATAAATTTGATTTTCCATGTCAAATTATTTATGATGAGAACGATATTTTTTCTCCAATGGTAGCTTTACAGTCAATTTTAAACAAGTTTAATAATCAAAAAGTCTTTATTGTTTCTGTTGATACGCCTCTTGTTTTGGAAAGCAGTATTGTGGATCTTATTGAAAACAAAGATAATGCCGAAGTTGTTATTTGTGCAGATGAGTTTAAAGTGCACAATTTATGTGGTATTTTTTCAAGTGATATTTTGCCAAAAATAGATCAAATGCTAGAAAATAACAATCACAAGATTAACTATTTGCTTACTAAGCTTGTTGATCTGAGAATTGTATACTTTGAAAATTCTCATCAATTTTCAAATATAAATACACAAGAAGAATATGATGAATTGATTGTTTTGTAACCAGCTTTTAACTATTTTCTTCTCAATAACTGATATAAAATATACTATTTCCAGTTCTCTAAAGCACTTTATTGTTATAATCAAACCAAATACAAAAATACAAAAAAGTTTTAAAAGGATTTGAATGACGAAGTTTATTGCTGCATCATCTATCTCACAACAAATTTTAAAGTCAGCAAAACTATCTGCAGACTTACCAATAAATACTTTAATATATGGACAAACAGGAGTTGGGAAAAAACTCCTAGCAAAAGAAATCCTTCCAAATGCCCTTACAATAAACGGTAAAGACCTTGAAAAACTAATTATTGCCAAGCAAATAGATCTTGCAACGCACTCTGAGATTGTCATCGTAAATGTCGGATCCGTAATCAATGTTGAAGAATTTTTTTCGCATTTGAAAAATATCAAACTTGTAGGAATAAATCTTGATAAAAATGACCGATTTAATCAATATTTTGCAATCAAAATAGAGATTCCATCTCTTGAAGAGAGGGTTGAAGATCTTCAAGAACTGATCGAGATTTACAAGCAGGAAGCTATGGGAATTTACAATATTAATCTTTCTCTCAAAAATATAAATCTAGACTTGAGCGGTAATGGAGTTACTCTTAAACAATCAATCTATAAATCGATACTTTTACAATCTATTACAACAAATGATATGCTCCAAACAATGGAAATGTATCTTACAAAAAAGCTAAAAGATGGAAAGACTTATAGAGATTTGCTTGAAATTTTTGAAGTACCTTTGCTTAAAGCAGCAAAGAAAGTTTATAAATCACAATTGCAAATGGCAGACAAATTAGAAATTAACAGAATTACACTTAGAAAAAAAATACACCAATATTTTGGGGAACTTTAACGATGACTATTTATGAAGAATTATTAGAACATGACTTGAATCCATTTATGTTGTTTGATGGAGATGGAAAGATTAAAAATTTCAACAAGGAAGCTGAATTTTTATTAAATTTCGTATCCCCAAAAGAGCTTTTTAATCTTGCAGTATCTTATGCTAGTCAAACTTTTGGTTTTCGTAGAGAGTTTATAAGTTTATCGTACGATAAGCAAACTTTTTATGCGATACTAGTAGGTTATGTAAGTGATGATGAGATCGTCTTAAGGCTTTACAAAGAGGTATCAGGTACAAAAATGCTTAAGATTGATACAAATTTGAAAGAAACAAATATTTTTACACTGATAGGGTTATCAAAAAGTACAACATTGCTCGGTTCAAATATTTTGATTGAAGAGATTTATGATGTTTCTATACCACTTTTAAAACTAAATGTAAATGAATTTTTGCTTTCTTTGAATAACATCTTCGAACAAATTAAAGATGCAAAAAACATTACTTTGAGAGTTTATTTGAAAACGGGTGAGTATGAAGTTATAAATAAAAAGAAATATAAAATTATCGCAATAGAGTTTGTTTCTAAAGATAAAATTGAATTCTACCCATTAAAAGTTGAAGCTGGCAAAAATGATTTGCTTCATGTGACTAGTAATAAAAATTCAATAAAACTCGAATTACCATTAATTGTATAAAATATAAACAGGAAACATCTGGATTCTTCTTTTAAAAAATATTATAATAAAAATTAATTTTTATTCCATCGAATTCTTTTTATTATGGACTAAAAAATATTACTAAAATTAAGGGGATTTTGAGATGGAAGTAACTACAGCTTATGTGATTAACACACTTTATGTTCTTTTTTCATTTGTGTTAATTATTTTTATGGTTCCAGGTTTCGCTATGCTTGAAGCAGGGATTGTAAGAACAAAAAACGTAACAGCAGTTTTAACTATGAACACAATGATTTATGCTTTTGCATCAACAGGATTTGTTCTGGTTGGCTACAATATTGCTTTTGGAGAACTTGCTAATTCCAATATGAGTAAATGGGCAGCATTACTTTTTCAAATGGCATTCGTTGGTAAAATTGTAAATATTATGAGTGGCGGTGTTAGCGAAAGAGCTAAAATCGTTCCACTTACATTTTTTACAATAATTATGGCGAGCTTTATTTATCCACTTATTGTAAACTGGACTTGGGGAGCAGATATGCTAAAAGATACTATTTTAGATCTTAAAATGTATGATTTAGCTGGAAGTACAGTTATACATTCAGCTGGTGGATGGGCATTATTGGCTGCTATTTTGGTTATCGGCGCTAGAAAAGGAAGATATTCAAAAGAAGGAAATGTTAGAGTGATACCAGCTTCAAATATTCCACTTGTAACTTTGGGGGCATTTTTGCTTTGGATAGGTTGGTTTGGATTTAATGGTGGAAGTGTTGGAAGTATTACTTCAAAAGAAGCAGCAGATGCTGTTGCTTTAACTATTTTAAACACAAACTCATCAGGTTTAGCCGGAGCTATAGTAGCTGGTGGGATAATGCTTTTAAAATATAAAAAACTTGATATTACAATGATTTTGAATGGCGCTTTAGGTGGTCTTGTTGCAATAACAGCAGCACCAGATCTTTACAATATCTATCAACCATTTATTATCGGTGCAATCGGTGGAGCTTTAGTAGTATTTGCTGTTCCATTTTTTGATAAGTTCAAGCTTGATGATCCAGTTGGAGCTTTATCAGTACATCTTGCGAATGGAATTTGGGGAACTTTAGCTGTTGGAATTTTTACAGAAAAACTTTTCATGGACCAATTAAAAGGTGTTGTAGTGATAGGTGTTTTTGCTTTTGTAAGTAGTTATGCGATACTATTTGTGCTAAATAAAATCATCCCTTTAAGAGCTAAAAATGATGAAGAGATGGAAGGTCTTGATGTTAATGAATGTGGTGTTGAAGCTTATCCAGAGTTCAAACGAGCATTCTAAAATAAAATATAATTAAAAAAAGGATTACAGATGAAAAGAATCGAAGCAATAATTAAACCATTTAAGCTTGAAGATGTAAAAGATGCTCTAAGCGAAGCTGGTATTACAGGAATGACAGTAAGTGACGTTAAGGGTTATGGAAGACAACAAGGGCATAGTGAGCTTTACAGAGGTGCTGAGTATGTTGTAGACTTTTTACCAAAAATCAAAATAGACTTAGTTGTTGATGAAAAAGATGTTGAAATGGTTGTGGATTTGATTGTAAAAGCAGCAAGAACTGGCAAAATTGGAGATGGTAAAATATTTGTTTCACCGATAGAAAGAATTATAAGAATAAGAACTGGCGAAGAGGACGAAGAGGCTATCTAGTTTTTATAAGCAGATAAGTAACGTAAAAGCTAAAAATAAAAGTGATTGGACAAATTTGAAAATATTTTTAGCTTTACTTTTTTCTTTTCTACTTCATTGTGTTGTACTTTTACTTTTGATGCAGCAAGAAGAATCAGAGAAGCCACAAGTTGTCAACAAAGAAAACACAAAAGTTAAACTAGTTAGCCTGTTACATGCCGAAAAACAACAGTTAATTAAACAACCAGAAATACTACCTCTAAAAAAATCAGAATCACTAACAGTTTTGCTGGTTATAACGACTGGCGTTTACCAAAAAAAGAGGAGTTGATGACATTGGTGTTTTGTTCCGACGAAAAATATGACTTAGATGGTTCTTGTAAAAATATGACAGATGTTACTAGCCCAACTATCATCACAACGTATTTTCCTACTACGCTAAGTAAAAAGTATTGGTCTTCGTCGCCCTATGCTAACGATAGTAGCTATGTGTGGGGTGTCGATTTCTACGACAGCT
>CAIJNA010000081.1 GCA_903821805.1 uncultured Campylobacterota bacterium
ATAATATATTTATTTTGGCTTTTGATCCATTTTAGTGTTTTTTGGTATAGTCTTAAGCTTTTAAGTTTCAAATAAATTGGTTCTAGAATGTTATTCCAAAATATATATTCTAGTGTTAAATAAATAAAAGCCAATATTGAGACCATAAATTGTTTGATAAATTTCATGGATGGATTTTACTCAACTTGGGTATAATCAACCCTTAATTCTCGGAGAATACATTAATGAATGATAAAATAAAAATATACAATGCAAATGAAAATAATTTAAAAAATGTTAGTTTGGAAATACCAAAAAATAAACTTATTGTTTTTACTGGTTTGAGTGGAAGTGGCAAATCTACTTTGGCTTTTGATACACTTTACGCGGAAGGACAAAGAAGATATATTGAATCTTTGTCTGCTTATGCCAGACAATTTTTGGGCAAAATTGGTAAGCCAGATGTGGAACGTATTGAGGGATTGACCCCAGCTATTGCTATTGACCAAAAAACAACAAGCAAAAATCCAAGAAGCACGGTTGGTACAATCACTGAAATTTACGATTATTTAAGACTTTTATATGCAAGAATCGGCGTTCAGCACTGTCATAAATGTGGCAAAAAGATATCAAAAATGAGTAGTAGCGATGTTATTGAGCAGGTTTTAAATCTTCCAAATGAAAGCAAGATTGTTATTTTAGCTCCACTTGTAAATCGAAAAAAAGGAACATTCGCTGATCTTTTTGATTCTATGAGAGCTAAAGGATATGTTAGAGCAATGGTTGACGGCGTTATGATTAGATTGGACGAAGAGATTGAGCTTGGAAAATCACAAATGCATACCATTAAAATAGTCATTGATAGGGTTGTTGTTAAAGATGAGAATAGACAACGAATAGCAGAGGGTGTAGAAAAAGGATTGAAAGAAAGTTTCGGTGAACTTGAAATTGATGTTTTAAATCATGAGGAAGTAGGGGTTGAGGCACATATTCATTACAGTGAACATATGGCATGCTTTGATTGTAAAATATCTTTTGAACCACTTGAACCGCTTAGTTTTTCTTTTAATTCACCAAAAGGTGCCTGTACTTCGTGTGATGGTTTGGGAATCCGTTATGCACTCGATATGAAAAAAGTTATCAATGAAGATATTTCTATTGATGATGGTGCTGTTAAAGTAATATATGGATTTAACAAAGGCTATTATTTTAAAATGCTTCAAGCTTACTGCGAAGAAGCTGGTATTAATACCAAGATTCCATTTGGTGATCTAGAAGATCATCAAAAAGGGGCTATTTTGCATGGTGGAGTTGAAGATTTTTCATTTTATTGGAAACGCCACAAGCTAACCAGAAAGTGGGAAGGAATTGTCAAAATAGCATATGATATGATAAAAGAAGACAAAGATAGCGCTGAATATATGACAGAAAAAAAATGTGATAGCTGTAGTGGTTATAGATTGAAACCAGCTAGTGCAAGTGTACGTGTTGCAGATAAAAGAATTTCTGATATTTTGGATATGCCTATTGAAGATGGACATTCTTTTTTCAAAGATGAATCTAATTTTAATCACTTCAATAACAAAGAAACATTGATTTCAAATCCCATTTTGAAAGAAATAAGAGAAAGAATTTTCTTCCTTTATGATGTTGGTCTTGGCTATATAACTCTTGGACGAGATGCCAGAACAATAAGTGGTGGTGAAGCCCAAAGAATAAGAATAGCATCGCAAATCGGTAGTGGACTTACTGGGGTACTTTATGTATTAGACGAACCAAGTATCGGTTTGCATGAAAGAGATACTGCTAAGCTAATTAAAACGTTATTGGCTTTAAGAGACAAGGGAAATACTGTTATTGTTGTTGAACATGACAAGGAAACAATGGAAGCCGCTGATTTTATTGTTGATATTGGCCCTAATGCAGGAAAGTTTGGCGGAGAGGTTGTGTTTAGTGGAACAATGAAACAACTTTTAAAATCAAAAACTTTAACAGCAGATTATCTAAATGGCACAAAACAAATTAAATATTACAAAAGACGACCACAGAACGAATGGATTGAAATTCAAAATGTCAATCTTAATAATATTCACGCATTAAATGTAAAAATTCCACTTAATAATCTTTGTGCAATAACTGGCGTGAGTGGAAGCGGTAAGTCATCTTTGATTTTGCAAACACTTCTACCTGTTGCTAAAGAGCTTTTGAACCATGCTAAAAAAGTTAATAAAATTGATGGTGTAAGTATAGATGGGCTAGAAAAGCTTGATAAAGTAATTTACCTAGATCAGAGCCCAATTGGTAGAACACCAAGAAGTAATCCTGCTACTTATACAGGGCTGATGGATGATTTGAGAAAGCTATTTACTGAAACTAAAGAAGCAAAACTGAGAGGATATCAGATTGGAAGATTCAGTTTTAATGTAAAAGGTGGGCGATGTGAAAAATGTCAGGGTGAGGGTGAAATTAAAATAGAAATGCATTTCTTGCCTGATATAATGGTGAAATGCGAAGATTGCCAAGGTAAAAGATACAACGCTCAAACACTTGAAATACTATATCGAGGAAAATCAATATCAGATGTTCTTGATATGAGTGTAACTGAAGCGTACGATTTTTTTATAAAAGTTCCAAAACTTCATCAAAAACTTAAGACATTAGTAGATGTTGGACTTGGCTATATAACACTTGGACAAAATGCTATAACACTTAGTGGCGGAGAAGCTCAACGGATTAAACTCAGTAAGGAACTCAGCAAAAAAGATACCGGAAATACGTTGTATGTTCTTGATGAGCCAACAACAGGACTACATTTTGCTGATGTAGATAGATTAACTCAAGTGCTTCATCATCTTGTTGACATGGGAAATAGTGTTATTGTAATTGAACATAACCTTGATATCGTTAGAAATTCTGATTATGTTATTGATATGGGTTATGAAGGTGGAGCTAAAGGCGGCCAAATAATAGCAATGGGAACACCTGAAGAAGTTGCGAAAAGTCATCAAGAAACCAAAAGCTACACGGGATATTATTTAGAAAAAGAATTATAACCTAAATGCAATTACTGGCTTTTCTAAGCTTTTAATTGTATTGATTTCATTTAATAATTTGAAAAATGTTCAAACACTTAAATAATAAAATATGAGATAA
>CAIJNA010000082.1 GCA_903821805.1 uncultured Campylobacterota bacterium
GAATATAAACTTTTTTATCATAAAAAAATGAAGCTATTTTTTCTCTAATACTATCTGTATCAAATCCGACTATATAGCTTCCAACAACTCTATTTCCAACTATCCAACTTGCTAGTGCTGACTTTAAAAGCCCTTGTGCGTCTATTACTACATCATAATTATTTTTTGCATATTGGCTCAAAAGTTTGTATTGTGTAAGTATTTCTGTTTTTTTGTTTTTAATTGATTTTAGATTTATTGGTAAAATATGATCAATATCTTTATTATTTTCTAAGATGCCTTTGAAACTATCTTCAACAATCCAATCGATAGTTGAATCAGGAAATGCTTTTTTGATAAATTGCAGTCCCACCATTGCATGAATAATATCACCCATTGCGGAAAGTTTAATAATACAAATTTTCATCTATTTCAGCCTATATTTTCATTTTATTAAAAATAAAATCCAAAGCGCTACATGTAAAATAATACTAAACATAACTGCTGTTGAACCGATATCTTTTGCACTTTTTGCTAAAGGATGAATCTCTTTCGTAACCAAATCAACTACATTTTCAATAGCACTATTTACAAGCTCTATAATCAAAACAAAAATTGCTGTTATCAAGAGTGCAGCTTGCTGATAAGCCTCAAAATTCAAAATAAAAATCATTGGAATAATAAATATTCCAGCCAATAATTCTAATTTAAATGAACTTTCCGTTTTAAATGCATATACAAGCCCTCCTAGCGCATATTTAGTATTTTTGAAAATATGGTATTTTGGTTTATTATTCATAATCACATCCATTTTTTAAATTTGTATCTTCTTTCATTTGTCCTATTCCAGCACCGCTAAATCCTAATGCTTTCAATCTTTCAACAAGTGGAGGATGTGAATAATGAAAAAATATGTAAATAGGATGAGAAAGTGGGAATGATTTATTTTCATTTGCAAGTTTCAATAGTGCATTTACTAAATCTTCTTTAGTTTGCATATTGCTTCCAAATCTATCTGCTGCATATTCGTTGTGTCTACTCATTGCTGAAATTAAAGGCATTAAGAAAAACGAAAGAATTGGTGAGAAAAGCATAAAAACCAAAATAATCGCATAAGGTTCATTTGAAAGTCCCAAACCTAAAAAAACCTCATCAGGAAGATTTCCAAAAATAGCAAAAAAAACAAACATTACAACACCCATGATTCCTATATTTTTAATAATATCACCATTTTTAAAATGTCCAAGCTCATGACCAAGAACAGCTAAAAGTTCATTGTGTGTTAATTTTTCAATCAATGTATCAAAAAGAACAACTCGTTTAGTACTTCCAAGTCCTCCAAAATAAGCATTTAATCTATTATCACGCTTACTTGCATCAACACTAAATACCCCACTACTTTTAAATCCAACTTGCTCCAATAATTTGTTTATTTTTGCTTCCAATTCAATATCACTTAATGGACTAAATTTATCAAACATTTTATCTCTCATAACTGGATAAAGCATATTAATAAGGATAATAACTGCAAAAATAAACACAAATCCAACCATCCACCAAGATGGAAAAGTTTCAATAATCAATGTAAGTCCAACTATTACAGCACTTCCTAAGATTAAAAACAAAATACTGCTTTTAATAGTATCTTTGATGTAAAGATTTGGTGTCATATTTGAAAAACCATACTTTTTATCTATAATAAAAGTCCCATAAAGTTCGAATGGGAGTGCCAATATCCAATTTATAATTATAAAACTATCAATAAAAAAAACAGCTTTCATCCATCCTTCATAAGAAGATGTAAGATCATTTAGAGCACTCAATCCGAATCCTATCCACATAAAAAATAAAGCAAAATCATATAAATTTGCCATTAAACTGATTTTGTTTGATTCTATACTATAGTTTGCTGCTACTTTAAAAGCAGAACTACTCAGAATTACTGGGCTACCCTCTTTTGCATTTTGCACATAATTTATC
>CAIJNA010000083.1 GCA_903821805.1 uncultured Campylobacterota bacterium
GATCTCGAGACAAATACTTCCCAGAACTTAAACTCATAGGTTCTTCTGTTATAGATTTCGAATTTCATTTTACTATCCGGTCACTTTTTAATAATTATAAAATTCATTTTGATAGATTGGCTGCTTTACTTTATGTAGATCGTCGTGGATCACCGAGAAACACTCAGTATGGAATATTTGATTTACAAAATAAGATAAATTTCCTTGATACAATAGTAAAAAGTTCATCAAAGTCTGAAGATATTATATATATTACGGAGGTCAATTGGCCGCTTAAGAATACAGCACCATATGCGCCAACAAGTGAAAATGAATGCGTTAGTGAAGATGAATATACTAATTATATGATTGAATATTTTGACATAGCAAGAAAATCTGGAAAAATAAAAAAAGTTTTTTGGCATCAATTGATAGCACCAGGATATGGCTTGGTTGATAATAAAGAAGGACTTATAAGAAAAATGCCACAATTTAATGCGATGAAAGAGATGGTAGCTAATGCAAGTTAAAAAAATATTTCTAGAGATACCAACTTGGCTTGGTGATGCTGTAATGGCTACTCCTGCTATTGAAAATATTATTTTAGTTTACCCAAATTGTGAAATAACAATTTTAGGATCATTTGTAAGTTCGAAGCTTTTTGTGCATCATCCAAATGTAAAAAATATAATAATTGATGATTCTAGAAAAAATGGAAATAGATATAAAAATCTTTACAAAATGGCTAAAAGTGTAGGGCAGGTTGACATAGCTCTAAGTTTCAGAAGAAACTTTACGAGTACTTTTTTACTATATTTTATAGATGCAAAATTAAAATCTAGATACAAACGATATACAAAAGATGAAATACATTTAGTCATTCGATACAACGATTTTGTTAATAAAAGTTTGTGTATTAAAACGAAGCCAGAAAAGCTCAAGATATATCAAGACGATAATAATTTAATAAATTCAGCCAAGAATTCAAAATTGACTCTTGGAATAAACCCAGGTGCAACTTATGGAAGTGCAAAAAGATGGTATCCAAAAGAATTCTCAAAAGTCATATCTAGTCTTAGTGATACTTATGACACAGTTATTTTTGGTGGTAACGGTGAAATTGATATGGCAAAAGAGATAGAAACTGAACTAATTGAAAATGGTGTTATAAATTTTGAAAATTTAGCTGGAAAAACTTCAGTAGAAGAACTGATTCAAAAAATATCTGCTCTTGATTTATTTATAACAAATGATAGCGGACCAATGCATTTGGCGGCAGCTTTTAATATACCGACTATTTGTATTTTTGGGCCAACTAAATTCAAGGAAACTTCACAGTGGCAAAACCAAAACAGTATTATTGTTAAAAAAGATTTTGATTGTATGCCTTGCATGAAACGAGAATGCCCACTTAAAGGTGATGCGCATCATCAATGCATGAAAGAAGTCAAAGCTGAAGAAGTTTTGGTAAACATAAAAAATATAACATGATTTTGCTAACAATAATAATATAAATCAAAAAAAGGAGTATAAATGGAAATTTTAGAAGCAGTACAATTTAGTTATGACAGCATGACATTCATCACAGTATTAGTGCTTTTATTTTTGAGTTTTAAAAGTGTTCAATCACTTATCGAGGCTTATAAAGATAATGATAGCTATGCAAAAATGAAAGAAAATACAGATAAAACTGCCATTAGTAAATTTTATTATGGAACAATTTTAGCTATCACATGCGTAGTTGTTTTCTTTTTGCCATATCTTTTAAGATAGATTTTCACATAATCTTCTTGTCACTTTTTCAATTTTGTAAAATTATTACTTCATTGCACTATTGACAAGCAGATTTGAGATCTCGTAATTTGCATCTACAAATTCTAATTCAGGCAAATCTCTCATATTTTTTCTCTCATCTATTGTGTCAATTTTGAATACAACATTTGGATTTTTTTAAAAATTCAATATCGATTCACTTATTAGTCTTTTGTTTGCTTCACTACTAACAGTAATAATAATAGCTTTTGCTTCATCAACTTTCAAAGATTCCAAAACTGGTAATTTATTTAAGTGACCAAAATACGCCATAATTCCCAATTTTCTTGCTAAAAGCACATGCTTTAGATTGTCGGATATAACTACAAAATCTACAGATCTTGCTTTTAAATCACCAGCAACTATACGACCTAATGTTGAAAATCCAGCAACAATAATGTGGTTTTTAAGTCCAATTGGTGTGATAACATCTGATTCATAAAATTCTTTTTGAAAATATGATGAAAGTTTGTAGATGTTATTTACTATAAATGGTGTAATAATCATCGAGATTACACTTATTAATATCAAAAAATTTGCAATTTCTTGACTGATAAGTTTTTCTGACGCTGCTAAGGCAAAAATTGCAAATGAAAACTCACCTATTTGAGCTAGTGCTAATGCTGTTTTTGCAGAAGTATTTTTGTCTTCTTTTTGCTTGATAATAAAGTAAATAATAATTGATTTTACAATCATTACAAGTGAAAAAATAAATACAATAAAATGTATGTTTGTAAAAAAATATATCGCGTCAATTTTGGTTCCTACACTGAAGAAAAACACACCAAGCAATAAGTCTTTATAGCTACTTATGTCAGATTCTACTTTTACATTGTATGATGTATCAGCGATGATCATACCAACAATAAATGCTCCAAGTGAGTATGTAAAGCCCATCTCATGAGCTAACAATGAAGCACCCAAAACTATCGAAAATACCGAACCTAGAAATAATTCTTCAAGTCTAGTTTTTGCTGAAAAAGAAAGCATCATATTTACTATTTTTACGCCAACTGTAAACAAGAATAAAACGATAAATATGGCTGAAATAACTGTATTTGTTAAAACTTCTGTGA
>CAIJNA010000084.1 GCA_903821805.1 uncultured Campylobacterota bacterium
AAGAAATAGTAGAAATTCTGGTTCATCATCTTCTGTTTCATCAAAAGACGGACAAGCCAGAAAACTTGATAATAGAGATAAGAAGCCATGGGAAAAAGATAAAAAAGCAACACATGGTGATGATAGAGGTCAAAAAAGTTATGGAAGCCATAGTAAAACAGACTCTAAGCCTCAACGAAATACAAAATTCTCTCAAGGTAAAAAATACTAACGTTTTGGTAGATTTGTATTGAATATCAGTTATTTTTCTGATATTCCTTTGATATCTTCTAAGATATATTTAATTTTGTGATTTTCACAGTAAGTTACAAATTTAGCAAATTCATTCTTTGTTAATTCTTCGCTATTTGATGAAATAGATATAACCGTATATCTTGAATCACCTTCTATTATAGGCAAAGATGACATATCTGCTTTATCTGAAATACTTGTCATGGTGTCAACTAGATCATTTTCACTCACCCAAGCACTCAATGTTAATCTAAAAGTTTTTTCACTATTTTGCGGATAAAATTTTTCTAATGCTTCAATTATCATATGTTGTGACATTGATGGAAAACCTGGCATAAAGAAAAATCTATTTTGAACATAAAAACCTGGTACATTGGAAATAATGTTTTTTAAAAGTCCTGAATTTATTGGCAGAGTAGCCATATTTATTCTGTGAGGATAAGCATCATCTCCAAATCTTCCAAGAATAGCTTCTTTTGCACCACTGTTTACTTCAGTAATACCATCTGTAAAAATATCAGCAGCACATTTTCTAGTATAATCATCAGGAGTAGCACCAATTCCACCAAAACAAAACATAACACTTTGCGGATCATTTTTAACTAATCTAAAAACAGAGTTTATAAATTCTGGCTCGTCTTTTATAACAAATGAAGCTTTGTGAGTCCAGCCCCTTTTAAGAAGTTCACTATTTAGAAATGTAAAATGTGCATCAGTTCTTCGCCCATTTAAAAGCTCAGTCCCGATAATAACACTATAAAAATTCAATATAAATCCTTAGACTATTTGTTGATTTGTCCAAGTATGAAATTGTCCATGTCGTCAACAATAACTTCAATAGTTCTTTCACCATTAATTTTTGCTAATAAATCTTTTGCACCATAAAATGCTTGAATATCAGCTAGTGGATCTGTATAAACTTTCATTCTGTTGTTGAATACTTCATTGTTGTCATCAGCTCCTCTTGCTCTTCCAAGAACTCTATCTCTCGCAACCTCTTCACTAACTACAACTTCAATTACATTTACAAGTTTAACTTCTGGCTCATTAGCAAGATATTTATCTAGCTCTTCCATTTGCTCAGTACTTCTTGGGTAACCATCAATAATAACAGTTGGAGTTGGTGCTTTTTTGATAGCAGTTACAATTGTATTAATAACGATATCGATTGGAACTAAATTACCAGCACTTACGTAACCATTTATTATTGCTCCAAGCTCGCTTCCGCTAGCAACTTCAGCTCTAAACATATCTCCAGTACTGTAATGAGTAATATCATCATGTCTTGCAGCTATTAATTCTGCATCTGTTGTTTTTCCACTTCCTGGTGCTCCGATTATTAAAAATAATTTTTTCATTTAATTCTCCTTGATTTATTGTGTGTTGAAAATGTAGTAAAGATTTTATTACATTTCACCTGAGCATGACCAAAAGTCATGTGTTTTTATTTTTGACTAAGCTGAATGATAAGATACCATAATATCAGTTTAGTAAAAAATAAAAAAAGAG
>CAIJNA010000085.1 GCA_903821805.1 uncultured Campylobacterota bacterium
AATAAGATAAAATCAAACTCTCAAGACAAAAAATAACATAAAAGTATATACCATTTAATTGCTGTCTGTCTTAAATCTGGAATTATTGTCCACTATTACTAAACTATATAATCACAAACCTTGCTATATTCAGTAACAGACTTTATAAAATCTACACCTTCAAGATGTGCTGGAAGACAAGCGTAAATGTTGAGATTTTCTTTGTTTTCAAAAAGACTATAAATGGACATATCCATTGCTCGCTCAGCCTGATCAAAATTTATTCCAACTTCAATATGCTCTAACACATCAATAGTGTCCTCAAGGCCCAAAAGCATCTCTTTTGCTTTTTCCATGTTTTGTACTTTATTTTCATTTTTAAATTTGAATAAAACTATATGACCAATCATTCTTTCTCCTTAATATTATTGTTATTTTACTTGCAATCAATTCTATAATACATCAAACAAGTCCCCATTTTTCAATAAACTCATCATCTATATTTAGTATCTTTCTATTTATCAAATCACTCAAAACACTTTTAGTGCAAGTTACATCATCAGGCCATCTTCTTGTAAATCCGTCAAAAATATTTTTATTAGTAGCATCGATTCCAATGGTATTGCCATCAACATAAATATCCCTATTACTGTCTATGTTATTAACAACTCTCCAAAGCAGCATGTACGGATTATTAAGATTATTATTTTGATCGTCCACAATAACAATAATTCTTACATGCAAAGATATTGATCTTAATGCATAGAAAACTTCTTTTTGACTTCTATTTTTATTTACGCTAATAATTGCAATAGGATTCTTAGTACCAGTATAGTATTGCTTTAGTCCTATCACATCTTCTGCTAATCTTTTTACTTTTTGAAACAATTCAGAATCACTCAAAAGTACGATTCCAGAATCTAAAACCTCATCCCCAGTACAATCAATTCCAAGTTTACCACCTACTGCAAATTTAGGACTCGAATGATCAAGAGCATCAACAACGCCTCTAGTAATTAGTAGTTCTTCTGGGTTTATTCTATTTAAAATCCATTTTGTAATAGCTTCATCATCATGTAGTTCTGGTGCTTTACTATCTACAAAAATTGCATGCTTTACAAAACTCATCTGACCAACCCCCCAAAATGCATGCATCATTTGAGTGGCATGTCCTGGGTAACTTACATTTATTTTCGCCAAAATAAGATTATGGAATACCCCATTTTCTGGCATGTAATAGTCAATCAGATCAGGAGCTGTGGTTTTCAGAAGTGGTAAAAAAATACGTTCTGTAGCATACCCCATATATTTATCCTCAAGAGGGGGTTTGCCAACGACAGTAGCTGCAAATATAGGATTCTTTCTGCTTGTAATACACGTAACATCAAGCACTGGATATTCTTCTTCAAGTGTGTAATAACCAGTATGATCACCAAATGGGCCCTCTATTCTTAAATTCTCAGTGTCTACAAATCCTTCAATAACAAAATCAACATCGTGTGGAATATAAATATCGTTTGTAATAGACTTCACTAATTTTGCATTTTCTCCCTTAATGAATCCGTACAGCATTAATTCAAATACGCCGATTGGAAGTGGTGCTTGTCCGCACCAAATATACATTGGATGACCACCTATTCCAATGCTAACTGGCATTTTTTTACCAGCTTGTTTGTATTCATGAAAAAAATGATTACTATCTTTGTGAATTTGCCAATGTAATCCCAGTTGCCCATCATTATATATTTGCAATCTGTACATTCCTACATTGTGCATTTTTCCATCCAAAGATGTTGTGTATACTTGTCCCATTGTAATAAATGGGCCACCGTCTTGATCCCAAGTTGTTAAAACAGGTAGATCACTTAATTTTGCATCACTCCCTAATTTAACAATATCTTGACATATGCCTTTTTTAGAAAGTCGTTTTGGTGGGACATTTTTTAAATTAAAAAGCTTTCCAAACATTGCCAATTTATCGCTCCATCCTTGTGGTGGTTTCATTTTTAATAAACTTTCAATGTCGTATGCTATTTTATTGGCATCACCAATAAAAAGCTCAACTGCTTTTGCGTTGCAAAAAACATTCATGAGCACTGGGGTCTCAAATCTTTTTCCAGTTTTTTTATCAACTGGATTTGTAAACAGAATGGCTTTGCTATCTTGTGTTTTTACTTCCACATATGCAATGTGAGGGATTTCAAGATAAATATCAAGTTCGTCATTTATTATTTTCAAAAGACCATTTTGACTTAATAGTCTTATGATTTCATGGTTTTCATATGCTTTGCTTAATATATTTGTCAACTAGCAATCCTTGTAATAATTTTAAAAGATTATACTGAAAAACAATAAAAT
>CAIJNA010000086.1 GCA_903821805.1 uncultured Campylobacterota bacterium
AGGTTAAAGTAACTATTCTATCATATTGGCTACAAAATTATTAAAACTATTCCATTTATAATGGGAAACGAAAGGAAATATATGTGTAAAGATTGCGGTTGCAGTTTAACTGAGCATACTCATCACCATGATAATGGCGAAAATTCAAATCACAATCATCATGGTGCAATGGAAAATATTCATGCCAATCCACAACTAAATGATAAAAAGACTGTGGATGTAATCAAAAAGATTTTAGACAAAAATGATCAAGAAGCATTACACAATAGAGTACATTTTGATGAGCATAATGTGCTAGCAATAAATCTCATGAGCAGTCCTGGAAGTGGAAAGACAACATTATTGGAAAAAATGGCGGATTTAACACCTTTTAAATTTGCAGTAATTGAAGGAGATCTTGAGACATCTAGGGATGCAGATAGATTGAAAGCAAAAGGTATAAATGCGTATCAAATACAAACTGGTTCTGCTTGTCATTTGGATGCCTTCATGGTACATAAAGCATTGCATCACGTTCCTCTTGAACCAATAGATGTTTGCTTTGTTGAAAATGTTGGAAATCTTGTTTGCCCTGCTAGCTATGATGTAGGAACACATATTAATATTGTTTTAGTAAGTGTACCTGAAGGGAATGATAAAATAGCTAAATATCCGGTTATGTTTAGAGCTGCTGATCTTATTCTTATTACAAAAACTGATTTATTGCCACATTTTGATTACGATTTAGAATCAGAAAAAAAAGATGCTAGAATAATCAAACCAAATGTAGATATTATAGAAGTAAATATCAAAGATGAAA
The DNA here is from genome assembly GCA_903821805.1 of uncultured Campylobacterota bacterium. Taxonomy (GTDB): domain Bacteria; phylum Campylobacterota; class Campylobacteria; order Campylobacterales; family Arcobacteraceae; genus CAIJNA01. Next base: position 800 of record CAIJNA010000086.1, read on the forward strand.
AAAGTATTCAAAAAGTTATTGACTGGATTGAATTCAAAAGAAGGATGAGATAGATGTGCCTTTCAATACCAAGTCGTGTAACAAAAATTGACTACAAAAATAACACTGCAACAATTGATACAATGGGAATTAGCAGAGAAGCTAGTTTGGATTTAATGGAAGAAAATTCTATCCAAATAGGTGACTTTGTTCTTATTCATATTGGTTTTATTATGAATAAAATTGACGAGGAAGATGCAATAATATCACTAAATACTTATCGTGAAATACTTGATGCTATGGATGCAGAGGAGAGACAAAAAGCTATTTTAGAAAGCGACAATTGTCCAAATACAACAAAAGGATAATAAGTGGACTTAAGCTTAAAAGATCTATATGATGGCTTTAGACAAGCGGATGTTATCAAAGAATATGCAAATTTAATAACAAACAAATCCAAATTATTGTCGCACCCAATCAATATAATGGAAGTTTGTGGTGGACACACTCATACAATAATGAAATATGGTTTAAAACAACTTCTCCCATCTAATATTCATTTTATTCATGGTCCTGGATGTCCAGTTTGTGTAATGCCAAAAGAAAGAATAGATCATGCATTTGTTCTTGCAATGCAAAAAGATGTAATTCTTGTAACGCTAGGCGACATGATCAAAGTACCAGGAAGTTTAGGAAGTTTGCAAGATGCAAGAAGCAATGGTGCAGATGTAAGATTTGTTTACAGCCCACTTGACTGCATAAAGATTGCAAATGAAAATCCGACAAAAAAAATAATATTTTTTGCTATTGGATTTGAAACAACAACTCCTATGACTTCAGCACTTATTGATCAGGTGATTAAAAAAGACATCAATAATATTTTATTTCATATAAATCATATTACGGTTCCAGAACCAATGAAAGCTTTATTGGATGACCCTACAAATAAAATTGATGCTTTCATCGGGCCATCTCACGTGAGTGTTATTTCTGGGAGTAAAATTTATGCTGAATTTCCAAATAAATATCATAAGCCTGTTGTGGTGAGTGGATTTGAGCCACTCGATGTAATGCAAAGCGTTCTTATGATTATAAATCAATTTATAGAAAATAGGTGTGAACTTGAAGTCGAATATAGTAGAAGTGTTAGTTATCATGGAAATATAACCGCACAAAATCTTAATAATAAATATTTTGAAACAAAAGATAAATTTAGATGGAGAGGTTTAGGAGATATTCCAAAAAGTGCTTTAAAATTAAAAGATACATTTAGCCATCTGGATGCCGAAATATTATTTAACGACATATTGCCAACACAAATGATTGATGATCACAAACTGTGTATTTGTGGTGAAATATTAAAAGGCAAAAAAGACCCGAAAGATTGTAAAGTTTTTGGGACATCATGTAAACCAAATACGCCAATGGGAAGTTGCATGGTAAGTAGCGAGGGTGCATGTGCTGCTTATTATAAATACGGGAATCTTAAATGAATGAAATAATGAATAAAAATGTAACACTGTCTATGGGAAATGGTGGAAGTGAAAATAATGAACTAATATCTAAAATATTTTATAAAGCTTTCAAAAATGAAATTCTTGAAAAAAGTGAAGATGCTGCCATCATAGAAAATGGAAAATTGGCATTTTGCACAGATAGTTTTACGATAAGTCCATTAACTTTTAACGGTGGCGATATAGGTAAAATATCAATTTGTGGAACATGTAATGACTTAGCTATGATGGGTGCTAAACCTAAATATCTTAGCATTGCTGTCATCATAGAAGAAGGATTTAGTATCAATTTATTGACACAAATTGTCGATTCAATCAAAAAAGAACTACTAATTAATGATGCAATTATTGTCACTGGGGATACCAAAGTTGTGCCTAAAGGAAGTGTTGATCAAATATTTATAAATACAACTGGTATTGGTGAAGTTATTAAAAGTGGTATTTCGGCAAACAATATTGAAAGTGATGATGTAATTATTGTTAGCCGTGATATTGGAACTCATGGGGCTACAATTTTTGCACAACGAGAAGGAATTGAGCTAGTATCTGATTTAAAAAGTGATTGTGCATCTCTTTATCCTATAATAAAAGAGTTGTTATCCCAAGATATTAAAATCAACGCTATGAGAGATGCAACTAGGGGTGGAATTGCAGCTGTTTTAAACGAATGGGCAAAGGCTTCGGATGTTTGCATTGAGATAGATGAAGATCAAATTCCAGTTTCCGAAGAAGTTAAAGGTCTTTGCGAAATTCTTGGATTTGAAGCAACTAGTTTAGCAAATGAAGGAACTTTTTTAATTGCCACAAATAAAGAAAATGGATCTAGGATATTAGAACTTTTAAAGACTTTTAATAGCAATGCCTCGATTATTGGTAAAACTACAAATTCTTATTCTAAAAAAGTCATATTAAAAAGTGCTTGGGGAACACAGACATTTCTTGAAATGCCAACTGGTGAACTTCTCCCAAGAATATGTTAAGACAGGAAACACTAAATGCACGAATATAGTATAGTTCAATCTCTTCTTAATAATTGCGAAGAAAATGCCGGCCAAAATGGCTCGACCAAAGTAACAAAAGTTGTTGTTAAAATTGGTGTACTTAGTGGAGTTGAGCCAGATTTACTTCAAATTGCATTTGATACATTTAAAGAAAATACGATTTGTCATGATGCATTATTTGTGATAAATATACAAAAAGTTGTTATAAAATGTAAGACTTGTGGATCAACATCTACATTAGAAAAACATCATTATTGTTGTCCATTATGTGAGAGTATTGATATTGATATTTTAGATGGTGAAGATATGTATCTTATGCAACTAGAACTTCAATAAATTTATTCGTAACAACTATATATTATTAAAATTCTAGCTATCTTGTTAAAAATTGACATTAAAAAAAGGTAGATGCAAAATACATCTACCTTTAGAATTCAACGTCTTATATTTAAGATATTGGAAAGGAAATTACATTCCCATTCCACCTAATCCACCCATTCCACCCATATCAGGAGCATGAGAAACATTAACTTTATCAGCTTTCATATCACTAACAGTAGCTTCTGTTGTAAGAAGTAAAGATGCAACAGATACTGCGTTTTGCATAGCAACTCTTTCAACTTTAGTTGGATCAACTATTCCAGCCTCAAACATATCAACATATTCACCAGTTGCAGCATTAAATCCTACATTTGGATTTGTTGATTTTGATACTTCATTTGCAACAACAGCGCCATCGTATCCAGCATTTATAGCAATTTGTCTTAATGGAGCTGTAATAGCTCTGATAATAATATCAGCACCAATTTGCTCATCACCTTCTAATACAAGTTTAACTTTTGCAGCTGCTTTAATTAAAGCAGCTCCACCACCGATAACGATACCTTCTTCAACAGCCGCACGTGTTGCACTTAATGCATCATCCACTCTGTCTTTCTTTTCTTTCATTTCTGTTTCAGTTGGAGCACCAACTTTAATTACAGCCACACCACCGCTAAGTTTTGCAAGTCTTTCTTGTAATTTTTCTTTATCATAATCACTTGTAGTATTGATAATTTCTGATCTAATTTGTCCGATTCTTGATGCAACATCTTCTTTAGTTCCAGCACCATTTACTATTGTTGTATTGTCTTTTGTAATTACAATTTTAGCTGCCATTCCAAGAACTTCTAAACCAGAATTTTCCAATTTCATTCCAAGTTCTTCTGAAATTACTTTTCCATTTGTAAGTGTTGCAATATCTTCAAGCATAGCTTTTCTTCTATCACCAAATCCTGGAGCTTTAACAGCAACAACATTTAAACTTCCACGTATTCTGTTTACAACTAAAGTTGAAAGTGCTTCTCCCTCAATATCTTCTGCGATAATCAGTAATGGTCTTTGTGTTTGATTTACAGCTTCAAGAACTGGTAATAATTCTTTAAGATTTGTAATCTTTTTTTCACATAATAATATAAATGGATTTTCATATTGAACGATCATTTTGTCTGGGTTAGTAACAAAATAAGGACTTAAATATCCTCTATCAAATTGCATACCTTCAACAACATCAAGCTCATCAGTTATACCTTTAGCTTCTTCTACTGTAATAACACCATCTTTCCCAACTTTTTCCATTGCTTCAGCTATCATATTTCCAATTTCATGATCACTATTAGCAGAAATTGTAGCAACTTGAGCTATTTGTTCTTTTGTATCAACAACTTTTGAGATTTTTTTCAATTCAGCAAGAATTTGTTCACTTGCCTTATCCATACCTCTTTTTAATTGAACAGGGTTCGCTCCAGCAGTTACATTTCTAAGACCTTCTTTAAAAATACTATGCGCTAAAATAGTTGCAGTAGTAGTTCCATCCCCAGCTTCATCATTTGTTTTGCTTGCTACTTCTTTAACAAGTTGAGCACCCATATTTTCGATTGCATCTGGAAGCTCAATTTCTCTCGCAACACTTACACCATCCTTTGTAATATGAGGGCTACCGTATGATTTTTGTAAAAGTACATTTCGACCTCTTGGCCCCATTGTAACTTGAACTGCATCTGCTAATTTTTTTACACCTTTGTAAAGTCTGTTTCTAGCGTCATCACTAAAGTAAATTTCTTTTGCCATTTTTATATCCTTAATCTTATTTCAAAATTTTGTAATTATTATTTGCTAATTATTTAGCGAAAACACCTAAAATATCTTTTTCTGTATCTAATACTAAATAATCAACATCATCTATTGTTAAACCTGTTCCAGCATATTTAGAGTAAACAACAGTGTCACCAATTGCTATTCCTTCTGTGCTTTCATTGATTGCTATAACTACAGCTTGAGTTGGCTTTTCTTTTGAAGCATTATCTGGTAAAAAAATACCGCTTTGTGTTTGTGTTTTTTCTTCAGGAATTTTTACTAATACCCTGTTTCCTAATGGTTTAAAATTCATTTTTGATCCCTTTTTTTATTATAAATATTTTTCGCTTTGATTAGCACTCAGTATAATTGAGTGCTAAAATTATATATAAATATATATTTGATGTCAATAGTTTTGATGTTAAAAGAAGCAGATTAATGATTAAATTAAAGAGTAAATGGTTTGACACAAATTGATCAAACCAATAAAAGAAGAAGATATAAAGTTATTGAAAACAATATATCTTATGATGGGGAATTATTTAACTTTTTCTAAATATTCGCCAGTTTTAGTGTCACATTTAATAATGTCACCCTCAACAATATGGAAAGGAATTTGCACAACAGCACCGCTTTCTAAAGTTGCAGGTTTTTTACCACCTTG
>CAIJNA010000087.1 GCA_903821805.1 uncultured Campylobacterota bacterium
ATGTAATAGATAGAAATATCAAAGTTTTGTGTGATTCTCTTGGTGTAAAAGTTTCAAAAGAAGATATCTTAACTAAAAAGCCATTTTTGATTACAGACAAACAATCATCAGATATGAATTCTGATTTAAATATTATTTTTGTAGTGGGTGCATCAAAACTAAATAAAATATATCCAAAAGAAAAGTTTTTGGAAATTGCAGAGAGACTCAAAGAGAATATTTTAGTAGTTTGGGGAAATAATGAAGAGTATGAAACAGCTCTTTGGCTTAGTAAAAATTCTGATTTTATTACACTTGATGAAAAAGGAACGTTGGATGACTTGAAGTATAAAATTGATCATTCAAAGCTTGTAATCGGAGGAGATACTGGACCAACACATATGGCTTGGGGATTAAATATTCCTTCAATTATGATTTTTGGAAATACTCCACATTTTAGAAATACTTATGAAACAGCGATCAACAAAACAATAAAGTCAGATAGTTTCGTAGATCCATTAAAACTTGATAAATCAGACTTTAGTATAGAAAATATAAAAGCAAGTGAAGTAGTTAAGATTGCAAAAGAGTTATTAAGATGATAGATTATTTACTATTTTCTTTGTATAAAACTTTTAAGTTTATTGTTTTATTGTTTCCTAAAAATGTCACAAAAATATTTTTAGATGGACTTTCTTACCTTTTATATCTGTTTAACTTTGAACATAAAAAATATGCAAAAGCAAATCTTGATATAGTGTACGGGAATAGTTTGGATGAAAAACGAAAATATGAAATTATAAGAAATAGTTACAGAAATCTAATTTACAATCTTTATGAATTTGTAGAAAATCAAACCTTGGACTTGAAAGGATTTGAAAAAAAGATTACAGTTGAAAATGAGCATTTTATAATTGATGCTATAAATAACAATCGTAAAATTATTCTCATTACTGCCCATTATGGCAATTGGGAATATGGAAATACATTTATTCCTCTTAAATACAGACCTACTACAATGGTTGGAAGACCGATGAATAATCACTATTTAAATGCAGAATTAGATATCACACGAACAAGAAATAATACTCAAATGCTTACAAAAAAAGATGCAAGCAGAGGTCTTGTTAAGGCCCTTAAAGAAGATAGAATTATCGGAATGGTTATAGATCAGCACAATGGAAGCGGTATTGACGTTGAATTTTTAGGGCAAAAAGTTAAGCAAGCTGATTCAGCTTCAAGGCTAGCAGTGAAATTTGATGCAGTTGTTTTGCCATTATTTTTTACAATGGATAGCTTTGGAAAATACACTGCAAAATTTTATCAACCAATAGAGCCAAAAGATCATGAAGGTGATAATCAAATTTTAGATCTAACGCAAGCGGAAGCAGATGTTATGAGTGAGCATATTTTGAGTAAACCTGATCAATGGTTTTGGCAACATAAAAGATTTAAAGAATATCACAAAGAGATTTATCAATAAAACAAAGTAGGTACATTTTAAATAGTATTAATACATTAAAAAACTACAATGTATTATTATAAAAGCAATCTTTGGATATTATCAGTCTTCTAAAATATATAAATATTTTCATCTAATTTCAAATAGTTACAAGGAATAAAAACATGAATATAGTAATAATAGTGATAAACAGAACCATAAAGCTTCTTGGAGCTCTCACAAAAGGATTGAGCTATATATTTCATTTCTTTTTTCCAAAAATGAGATTTACAATTCCAAAACAAAGTGATGCATTAATTAAGTCATCTAAAGAAACAAAAATACCCAAGATTATTTGGCAAACAAATTATACAAACAAAGTGGCTCTACCTATATATATAAACTATTTATTTAATCGTATTTTGTCTCCGGATTTTGAATATAGATATATGGGTCATGAGGATAGAGATGTCTTTATTGATACTTATGCACCACAAAGTGTTAAAGAAGCTTTTCATAGACTTACGGATGGTGCTGCTCAAGCTGATCTGTGGAGAATATTTATATTAAATTATTATGGCGGTGTTTATATGGATTTTGATGCTCACGCTATTTTGCCACTTTCTGTAATGATAAAACCTGATGACTCAGAATTATTTTTGTTAAATAAAGAACATTTTACAAATTATTTTATCGCAAGTAGTAAAAATAATCCTATTTTGCAAAAAACGCTTGATTTGATTGTTGACAATATTGAAAAAAGAAAGATTGATCAAGGAGTATATCACTTGACTGGCCCAGTAGTGTTAAATAATGCCATTGGAGACACAGTTGTAAACCATAGATATTATAGAGTTACTTGCAATCAGGGAAGTTTTACTAATGAACATTTTCAATACATTGATAAGCCAAGAGGAAAATGGACTCATGCAAAAAAAGAAGATCTCTTGAAGGATGATAAGTAATGAAAAAGAAAATACTAGTAACGGGTGGAGCAGGATTTGTAGGATCACACCTTTGTGAAAGATTGGCACAAAATCCAAATTATGAAGTTTATAGTTTAGATAATTACTTCACAGGAAGTAAAAATAATCATGTTCCTAATGTGACTTACATTGAAGGAGATACATCAGATATTGCAACCCTTATTACATTTGCTCCAGATATGGTTTATCACCTTGGTGAATATAGTAGGGTTGAACAAAGTTTTGATGATATAGAAAAAGTATGGAAGTATAATAAGGATGGTATTTTTGCAGTATTAGAATTTGTAAGAAAAGCTGGATGTAAAATTCTTTATGCTGGAAGCTCTACAAAATTTGGAGATGGAGGACTTGGAAGAAGTGCTTCTCCATATGCTTGGACAAAAGCAACAAACACAGAACTTGTTATGAATTATGGAGCATGGTTTA
>CAIJNA010000088.1 GCA_903821805.1 uncultured Campylobacterota bacterium
AATATGAGATAATAATAAGAACTACTATTTTCAAAAATGAAATAAGTGTTGTGCCAATAATATTTCCACTTTGACAACTAACACATGATGTATATTTTATTGCTTCATGGTGTGCATAAAAAAAGTATATTATATTTATTAATGATGCAAGCAATGAAATACCTAATTGTAAATCCCAAATATTTGCAAGTATTAACTCGTCGTTTACAAACAATGCTAAGATAATAATTAAAAACATAACAAGAATCAATCCACGCAATAACTTCATAATATAATCTCGTTTAAAAATAGTAGGACAGGTTTCTGAAATTATTATATCAGAACCAAATTCAAGTTTTTTTTCGAATATGATCCTTTCTTGTTTTGTTAATTTACTTAAAAAAGTTGCCCCATAATTGTAGTCCAATTTTCTTTGTATTAAAACACTCATATCTCCATCGGCTCTTAGATAATTATTTTGTGCATTTCTATCTTGATAAACAATACTAATATTCTTATGCCGTGTTACTTCTGCACTTAAATTTGGAAAATAATAAGTTGTTTCGATAGTTGTTATTTTATCTTTAGTGCTAATTAATCTTGGATTTATAAGTTCTATCATTGAATTATCATCATTTTTAATTACTATAATATTATAGTAGCTTCCGATTTGAAATGCTGCTAACGCATTTACATTATTTGCAATAATAGTATCCTTGAGATCTTCTAGCAGTGCAAATAATTCATCATTAAACACCCTGATATCTGTTCCATATTCATTACTGGGTTGCGTTGGATATGTAAGTATTTCTCTTACCATTAATTGGTTTTCCTTGTAAAGCTTAAATGTGAGAAGCAAGCATACTGCTTCAGATTTTATCCAAAGCAGTACATCATTGAAGATATTTTAGTGACTTTTACTCACCACTATGAGCATTTTGATATTTATTATAATAAATCTAATTGCTTGAAATATAATACATGTTCTTAAGAATTTTGCAACTGGACCAGGTGTCATTGTTGTAAAATTTTTCCCGTATGCTTTAATGTTGTTTTCACCGTATTTTGACATTTTATTTCCTTTAATATATTTTTTTAATTAGCCGCTTTTGGCACTATTTTTGTATCCATGATACTATTCTGGAATTAAAGTCCAGCCAGCTTTTAATTTAGCTTTCCATATGAATAAATGATGAAGAATATGTTTTATCCAATGACCTGCAAGACCAATTTCTCCAAATGTATATTCTGTATCTCTACCAGTTCCTGGATATTTTTCAAAATCTGGAACAACTGGATATATAGTCATTGCAGCCGCAGTTCCATTAAATAACCCTTTACCAGCACTTGCAACACATGCTGCACCCATATTAGCCATAGAAGCTTTGTGTAGTGGAGCGTCAGAACCTTTTAAAATTAAATCACAAATGCTGTGAGCAACTGCTTTGCCCATGATTCCTGATGGCATACCAGTTCTTGGAGGAGTTGGATTAATTGGAGTTCCATTTGGAGAACTCATTGGTTTTGAAATAGCATGGGGAGGTGCGAACGCAATACCACAAGCAAACATATTTTTATATGTTGGATTTTGATAAGTTGAAGGCCAGTCACTAGCTTTCCAATTTTCATAAGCACCAGCAGCATAGTTGGCATCAACTTTCATAAAGCCATTCGGAGCAAAAATATTAGCAGTAATATCTTCACCAACTTGATCAAATGCTCTTAGGCCAACACCAGCAAAAGGAGGAATTAGCATAGAGAAATCGAATTCTTCTTCACCGTAGCTTCCGTCCAGTAATTCATAATGAGCTTTACCTTTTTCAACTTTGTTTACATGGGCACCAATAATCCAATCTACATTTCTTTCTGCAAATAAAGACTCAGCAAATATTTTTGAACTAACAGCAAATCCCATAGCTTTCATGTGAAGTCCGCCAACGCCAAAGTCACCCAAGAATGATTCGTTAGAAATCCATTTAATGTCGGCCATTTCTCTAACACCAGCTTTTTTTAATTCATGTTCAATATTGAAAATGTATTCAAATGCTGCTCCTTGACAAGTACACATTCCATGGCCAGTTCCTATCAAGAACTTTTGCCTTACACCTTGCCTCATTTTCTCAATACATTTTTCTAATTCATGACTTGCATGCACCGCATGGTCAGCAGTACAAACAGAAACAGTAAAATCACCTAAACCTTGAGCATCACCTAAACCAGGAGTGGCAGCAAAGTTAAGTTTTGGTCCAGTTGCATTAATTAAATAATCATATTCAATATTTTCTAATTGACCAAGTTTATTTGTCTCTGTTGACTCAATAACAACATATGGAGAGCTATTTGTAGAATTTCCCTCTGGATGAATTTCAAGTGCTTTTGCTTGATAGAATTTTATTCCTGCTTTTGCATACACAGGAGCTAAGTCAAAAGTAACATCTTCTTTGCTCATTTGACCAACACCAACCCAAATATTCGATGGAATCCAGTTCCATTTGGAATTTGGAGTTACCACAATAACCTCATGAGATTTACCTAACCATTTTTTTGTGAATGTTGCAGCAGTATGTCCAGAAACACCACCACCTAGTACAATAACTCTTGCCATACAATTTCCTTATATTAAACATATCTTTATATTATAACTTAATATTATAATAAAGTGAGAACTATTGTAGTACTGGAAGTATTAATAAGAGA
>CAIJNA010000089.1 GCA_903821805.1 uncultured Campylobacterota bacterium
ATCTCATCAAGAGCTGTAACTAATACAAATTTATTACTTGATATTACAAAAAATATATCAAGTAATGATACAAAATATCTTTTTTACAAAGGCAGTATTTGTGAGGACGAAGTTTTTGATACAAATATTATTAATTATGATATTGTTGAATTTGGTGAACACAGAAATTATTTATATATAAAAAGTGGGGTTGAGAAATGATATTTAAAGTTTTAGTTTTTGCTGTTGTAGCATATATTGTTTACGCTATGTTCTTTAAGAAAAATAGAGAGAAAAATGTAAAAGATAATAATGGCGAATATATAGAAGATACTATGGATGAATGTCCAACATGTGGAACTTATATATCAAAAAGTGAAGCTATTTTGAGCAATGGTAAATATTATTGCTCTGAAAAATGTCTCAATAAGTAGAAGTTTATGATTATTATTGGGCACAGAATCATTGGATGTGATACATTCACGCACATTAACAGTATTGATGAAATAAGTTCTACGGCATCAAATAGTACTGTTATTTTAAATTATGATTTAAATATTATGGATTATTGTTTCCGTAATAATATCAAATACGCTGTCAAGATTTCAAAAATTAGTGAATCAGTTTTTGCAAATAATTTGAATGCAAAATACATTATTGTAGAACAAAGCATAAGCAAAGAAATACAAAACATTGCTGAGAACTATATGTTTGACAGTAAGGTTATTGTTATAATTAATAATGATGATGAGATAGATAATGTAGCAAATCAAGGAATTGATGGTGTTATTTATAAAGTTTTTTTAGAAGGAAGTAAGAAATAAATGAAAGAAGTCATAGACATTATTGCAATAATACTTTTTATTATTGTACTTTTTATTGTAATCGCTGGTTTCAATAGACAAATGATTGAAAAAAACAAAGAGAGAGCGAAAATAGCAAAAGAAAGAGAAGATAAGATAAAAGCAAACAAAGTAAACAAAGAGGAAAAGTAAATATGATTAAACCATTACTTATTGAAATTGCAACGGAAGAATTACCGGCGATACCATTTTTAAATGAGCTTCCAAATATAGAAAAAAAATGGATAGAGGTTCTTGAAGAAAATAATTTATTATGTGAATTTGAATTTTACTATACGCCAAGAAGACTTGTTTTCTGGCATAGAGAGTTCAAAGTAGTTGGTGATGATAGTGTTGTGGAAATGTTTGGCGCTCCATTACATATTGCATACAAAGATAATAAACCAACTGGTGCAGCTATTGGATTTGCAAAAAAATGCGGTGTAGAACTTGATCAAATTGAAACAAAACACAATGGAAAAGATGAAGTATTATATTTTTCAAAACTTCAAGCTGGACAACCATCAAAAGACTTACTCAATGAAATGGTAAATAAATTTGTTAAGAAACTAGATTTCGGAAAATCAATGAGATGGGGTAGTTTATCTGAAAGCTTCATAAGACCAATTCGTGGACTTTGCATATTGCTTGGGGATGAATTAATTGAAGGTGAACTTTACGGTGTATCATCAAAGAAAGATAGTTTTGCCCACAGAATGGTAAGCTATGATAAATTTACCTTCAATGATGCATCTGATTATTTTAAAAAACTAGAAACCAATGGGGTTGTTCTTTTTGGTGAAAAAAGAAAAAAAACAATACTTGAGCAAATTGCGCAAATTGAAAAAGACAATAATATAAAAGTTGATATAGATGCTGAACTACTAGAAGAAGTTATTGCCATAACAGAATATCCAACTGCCTTACTTGGTAAGTTTGATCATGAATTTTTAACTTTACCAGATGAAGTTATTGTAAATTCAATGAAAGAAAATCAAAGATACTTTGCTGTCTACAAAGACAATAAATTAACGAATAATTTTATTGTTGTTTCCAATTCTTATACAACGGACTTTAGTCATATAATAAGTGGAAATGAAAAAGTTTTAAGACCGCGATTAAGTGATGCAATGTTTTTCTGGAACAATGACCTAAAAAATGGTTTATCAAATGATAGACTAAAAAGCATAACATTTGTTGATGGGCTTGGAAGTTTATATGATAAATGCGAAAGAGAATCAAAAATAGGTGCCTATCTAGCCAACATATTCAGCTTAAACGATGAGGAAAAACAACTTCTCACTAAAACAATAATGATAAGCAAAGCTGATTTAACAACAGATATGGTTTATGAATTCACAGAGCTTCAGGGACTTATGGGTTACTACTATGCATCAAAAGCAGGGGAAGATGAGAGACTTTGTGTTGCATTAAAAGAACAATATCTTCCAAATAATGAAGAAAGTGAAGTTCCATCTAGCAAGTTTAGCTCGATAGTTGCCCTGTCAAATAAAATAGATAATCTTCTTGCATTATTTAGTATAGGAATGATACCGACAGGGAGTCGTGATCCATTTGCACTAAGAAGAGCTGCAGCAGGAATAGTTAGAATTTGTATATCAAATCAATATAATTTAAATATCAATCAAATGATAGCAATAATGAAGAATGAATATACAAATCTTGACGCAAATAAAGTGATGGAATTTTTCAATGAAAGACTCTTTAAAATCTTTAGTGATATCAATCCAAGTGTTGTCAAATCAGTTCTTGCAAGTGGTGAAGAAGACATTTTAAAAATTTCGCAAAAGATTTATGCTCTAAATCCTATTGTTAATAGTAGTGACTTTAGTGAATTTAGCTCAGTATTTAAAAGGGTTGCAAATATCATTAAAGACATCAACACTTCAAATCAAGATGTAATTGTGGAATTATTTGAAAATATCGAAGAAAATGAACTGTTTGATGCATACAAAAATATCTCTTCTAAAT
>CAIJNA010000090.1 GCA_903821805.1 uncultured Campylobacterota bacterium
ATAGTTAAGTTTCTTTATTGCTTCTTGTCGTTCTTTTATGTAAGCGTTAGGATGAGCTATTAATAATCCTGGAACAAAATAATTAATTTCATCAAAAGCTCCCAAAGTCCAAGTTGCATAATCTATCACATATCCTTTTCTTATAGGACAAGATTTTATCCCAATAAAATCTTTTGGATCTTCAGTTGGAAGATCTACTCTAAATTTGAGATGATATAATTCTGGATTTTCATCAACAAAATCTTTAAAAGCAGTTAATATTGGTAAAGCAATATCTAACATTTGTCTTTTAATTTCTGTTATTTTGGTGTCAAGGATGATATGCTCTTCATTTAGTTCTATTAAGTTCATCTACAATTCATTCCTGTTAAAAGATCTACATTAAATTTAATCGAAGTTTTATTCTTTAACATTTCATATATAGTCCAAAGTTTACCATACTTTAAAATACTAGTATTAACATCAGTCTTATCTCCAGGAGAAAAAGTAATGCTTCCTAATTGATATTCTAATACTTTTTTGGCAACTTGTAAACCATTCTTATCCTTATCAATAATAAAAATAAGTTCTCTTCTTGACTTTGCCAGAATTTCTAATTTTGCTTCATTTAATTTACTACCAATTAAAGCAAGCCCATTAACCAATAATGCATCAAATACCCCTTCAGTAACAAATAAAGGTCTATTATAATTTTTAAATAATTCATCATGATTAAAAAGAATAGCTTCTTTTGGAGTTGAACTATTTAAATATCTTGGCTGAATATCTAATATAGTTCTAGCTTGCCAATAAATCAATTTGCTATTTTTATAAAATGGAATTATTATTCTGTCCTTAAATTTTGAGTCATTACTTATATAAAATGGATAAGTAGTATCTATATGTCGATTTATTAAATACAACATTTCTTTTTCATCTTCATAAGAAAGTAATCTAGAATTTGGTGGTAGTTCAATTTCTGGGGTAAATAGATTTACTTTTTTTAATGAAGCTAAAGAAATAGATTCAGGAGTTCCCTTATTAAAAAAATTAGTTGCTTGGATTTGATTTAGATCTGACTCAGTAAAACCAAAATCAAATAGAACTTTCTTTAATCGTCCTGATATTTTGGTGTCATCTATTGAATATCCTGCAGAAGTTCCACAATTGAAACAGTTATATAAGATGTCAGTTGTTTCAATTCTCCAGCCACCTCGTTCTTTATAATCATTACAACAAGGGCATCTTACTGCATAAAAGCCATTACCTGATAATTTACCAAGTGGAATTTTTGATCTAATTAAATCTTCTAAGGATGATATTTTCATCTAAGTCTTTCTATAGAATGAATCCAGGTATTGGCTTTATCATAAGAACAAATGATGATCCAATGACTAAAATTATATTTTTTACAATCTTGTTCTTTAAATAATTTTAATTTTTGTTCAATGACATCTGGTGCCCATCTTTTAATTTCAACAACTTCTCCTGAAGTAATATGAATTAGATCATGATATATTATTGCATTTCCAATATTTTTACTTAAATC
>CAIJNA010000091.1 GCA_903821805.1 uncultured Campylobacterota bacterium
ATTTTTTGTTGGCAATAAAAAATCTTCTTTTATGATATTAAATAAACTCATTTCTTTTGTGAACTCATTCCGATTTTCAAATAACCATTATCTTTTAAAAACTTTTTCAAAGTAAACAGCAAATCATCATCTTTTAACTTGCCAAATAGTTTTTGTTGTAAATTAAACATGTGATAATCCAAATCTTCTAAAATATCATGAATATTTTGAGATGGCAAGAAATCTTTAAGAACTGATTTTCCATTTTCAAAAACAACATTAACTTCAGATGGGGATGCAAAAAGATTGTGCTTCATACCTAAAACATCTTGATATGCACCAACCAAAAAGAATCCAAGGAAGTATTCTTCTTTTTTCAAATCCACATCATGCAGATAAAGTGGTTTTTTTGGATTAAATGGCATTTCACCATCACTATCACAAGTAATATCCCAAAGTGTCGCGCTTCTTGTTGCTGGAATATTCAAATGAGTTAATGGCATAACTGGAAACTCTTGATCAATTCCCCAAAAATCAGGCAATGACTGAAAAATAGAAAAATTTAAAAGATATTTTTCTTGAATTTTAGCCTCTATTTTTATCAACTCCGTATAATCCTCAACCGATAATAATGATATTGTTTTTTTAATAATAAGATGAGTTAAAATTTCACCATTACTTCTGTCTTGTAAATCAACATAACCTAAACTAAATAATGTAAGCAAGGACTCTAGATGTTCTAGAGCATCATGCATATATTCTCTAGCTGTTTTTGTATTTATAGATTTGTACAAATCATATAGTTCTTTAATAAGTGGTGGATCTATAAGCGAATTACTTTTGTCATTTGCTTTTAATTTAAGATTTTCCAATTCGTATTCTGATGAGAAAAGTTCAAGCACAGGTGTTATTAAGACTGTAGAAGGAGCTGCGATAAACCTACCAGATTCAGTAAAAATATTTGGTTCTCGTACGCCTTTTTGTTTTGTAATTTCTTTCAATGTAAACACTACATCATTACTAAACTCTTCAAGTGAATAATGTTTTTCTTTTTCAAATTGACTATATTCAATTCCTAATCCACCACCAATATTGATATTCCTAAGATTTACTGCACCCATATTTACAAGTTCTGCATAAATATGACCTGATTCTTTAAGTGCTTTCTTCAGAGGCATAATGGAAGTCATAGAAGAACCAATATGAAAATGTATCATTGATAGATATTGTGTCATATTGTTTTTAGATAAATCTTCATAAGCTTCTAATATTTCAGTTGAACTTAGTCCAAATTTTGAATCAATTCCACCACTCTTAGCCCATATACCACTTCCACCACTATGAAGCCTTACACGAAGACCAATATTTGGGCAAAATTCTTGATTAAACTCATGATAAACTTCAATAATCTTATCAAGCTCATTGATACCTTCTAGTGTAATTGTGATGTTGTATCCCATTTTTACAGCAATAAATCCAAGCACAATCATCTCTTTATCTTTAAAACCATTTACAGTAATAGGAGCATCAAGATTATTGTAACTCATGGCAAGAATTAATTCCGCTTTACTACCAGCTTCAAGTCCATAATGATAGCCTTTACTTCCCTCAACCATTGGTAGTACAAAGTTTGGGAATTGATTTACCTTCAAAGGGAACACAGCATTAAAGGTTCCTTTATAGTTGTATGATTTTATAGAATTATTAAAGGTCTTATATAGTGTATCAATTTGTTTAAGTGTAAGGTGCGGAAACCTTATTAACAGGGGACCTTTGTTGCCACCATCACTTCTTACTTTTTTAACTATATCTATAAGGCTAGGTTTCTCGCCAGCATTGATTTTGACAACACCATCCTCTATTATAAAATTGCCGTCACCCCAAATATCTATTCCATAATTATTAACTTGCATTCCCTTTAAACTCTTCATTAAAACTCCTCAATAGGTATAATAATTTCTTTATTTAAAACCATATTCTTAATCCATATAGTTCTATCTTTTAACTCATTTTCACCAATTAAAGCGATAACGGTTGCATTTTGTTTTTCACCATTAGCAAGATGTTTACTAAAACTTCTTGGTTTGTAATCGCTTAAAACTTTCATGTGCTTTCTTTTGCTTGCAACCAATGAAAAGACCAAATCTAGTGCTTCATCATTCATAGCACCAATATATAAAATTTCATCTTTTGTGTCTTCAATTTTAACTAACTCCATTAATCTCTCGATTCCTATTGCAAATCCAACTGCAGGAGTTGGTCTGCCACCTAAAAACTCTGTTAGCCTATCATATCTTCCACCACCAGCTATAGCGCTTTGTGATCCAATTTGATCGCTAACAAATTCGAAAGCTGTTTTTGTGTAATAATCAAGTCCTCTAACAAGATTAGTATCAACCTCGTAAGCGATACCATTTTCATCAAGAATATTTTTTAATTTTTTAAAATCCTCATCACATAATTTGCAAAGGTTGTTCGTAATTTTAGGCGCATTTTGCAATTCAATCTTGCAGCTTTCATTTTTACAATCAAGAACTCTAATTGGATTTGTAATAATTCTTCTGTCGCAATCCTCACAAAGATGTAATTCTTTCAAGTGAGTCACTAAAGTTTTTTTGTATGGTGGCATGCACTCTTGGCAACCCAGAGAATTAATAAGTAATTTATGACCAATTTTGACTGATTTTAGAATTTCACAAATCATAATAATCATATTCGCATCTTCATAAACACTAGCTTCGCCAAAAGATTCGCATCCAAATTGATGAAATTCTCTAAGTCTTCCTTTTTGTGGTCTTTCGTATCTAAACATAGGTCCATGATAAAAATACTTTTTGGTGCCACCTGCTCTATCTAGTTTGTTTTGTACAAACATTCGTACAACGCCGGCGGTTCCCTCTGGTCTCAAACAAACATCATTTTCGCCTTTATCAACAAATTGATACATTTCTTTTCCGACAATATCACTACTTTCCCCAACACTTCTTTTGAAAAGAGCTGTTTCCTCAAGTATGGGTGTTTCCAGATATGTGAAACCATAATTTTTTGCTATCAATGAGGCCTTTTCAATAAAGTAAGAAAAAAGAATTCCATCTCTATCCATCAAATCCTTCATTCCTCTTAAACTTTGTACAATCTCGATCTTATTACTCATTAATAAATTCCTCTATTTTCATTTCTATTTCATTTATTGGCAATGATGCATCAACTATTAAATATGAAAGCTTTAACCCTTCTATAACGCTTTTCATTCGTGCTTGTATTTCAAGCAAATAAGGTATCCCTCTGCTTTCTATTCCATCATTTACTTTTGATGACAATCTTGCCGAGAGTTCTTTTTCCGAAAGCTCAAGCATAATTATCTTATCCGGATAAGTATTGTCCAAAGCTATTGCGTTTAAATTCAATACCATCTCAAGTGGAAAATCTTTTGCGTATGCTACACCAGAAACAAAACTTCTATCACTTATTATCATCTTGTTTTTGTTTGCCTTAACAATTTCCTCAAAATGTTCTGCACGATCTGCTAGAAATATAAACATTTCTGCAACCTTTGATTTAGCTCTTGCACTCAAAACCATTTCTCTTAAGTCTTTCCCAAGATTAGTTCCACCAGGTTCTTTTGTAAAAACTGCTTTTTCATATTTGTTCTTTAAAATATCTAATTGTGTAGACTTACCAGCTGTATCGATTCCCTCAATTGCTATATACATTGAATATCCTCTAAAATGTCTTTTGGCACAAGATGTCCAACTGAACCTTTGAATTTTAAAATTTCTCTAACAACAGATGAGCTCACAAATGCGTTTTGCAAAGTTGGCATAAAATACATTGTGTCTATATTTTTATCCAAAGAACTATTTGCATATCCCATTTGCAACTCATATTCAAAGTCACTAACGGCTCTAAGACCTCGTATTATAGTATCAACCTCTTCACTTTTTGCAAAATCCACCAGTAATGTATTAAATGATTTAGCTGAAACATTAAGTCCTTTAGTGGCTTTCTCAATTAATTTGACTCTCATTTCCGTGTCAAACATTGGATTTTTACTATTAGAATCGGCAACTGCAACAATAATCTCATCAAAAACCTGCAAGGCTCTCTTTATAATATCCATATGACCGTTTGTAATTGGATCAAAAGTTCCACTATATATAGCTTTTTTTCTATTTGAATTCAAATCCTAACTCCATCTTTTGTATAAATCGTGAGAAATTCCTAGCGCGTCAAACCATTTTCCAATAATGAATCTCTCCATGTCTTCCAAAGTTTGCTGATCCGAATAATAACCCAACATTGGTGGGGAAATAACGACTCCTAAATTAGAAAGTTTTGTCATATTTTCCAAATGTATTGTGTTAAAAGGCATTTCTCGTGGAGCTAATACAACTTTTCTTTTCTCTTTTAGCATAACTGAGAAAGCTCTTGTAATTAAGCTATCAGCTATTCCCACGGAACATTTAGCAAGCGTATTCATGCTGCAAGGCAAAATGATCATAGCATCAGTTTGAAAAGACCCAGAGGCAATACAAGCACCTATACTACTATCGTCATAAAATAAAATATTTGAGTTGTTTGGCATAGCCCCATTTTGCTCAAATTTTAAAGCTACTTTTGCTGAATTTGATATCACACAATACACTTCGATATCCAGAGGCAATTTCTCAAGAAACTTTATTCCCAAACCAACACCACTCGCTCCAGTAATTCCAACGATTAATTTCATATTTTAAATCCTTTAAGATTTTATGATTTTATCAAAAAAGCACTTTAAGAGAACATCATTAAGAAAAAAAATTACAGCTTGTATCCAAAACAAGAGCATTTGAATAATCAATGCTATTTCAAAAACACCTATTACTTAAATTTACTTTAAGATTAATAGTATATCATTATGTATAATTTTTAAATAA
>CAIJNA010000092.1 GCA_903821805.1 uncultured Campylobacterota bacterium
AGTTATTATCAAAAATTGATGATTTTAGAATTCAATCATTTTTAGCAGTATCTATGGAGCCTCATTTTGAATACATTTCATTTGATGCAGAAACAAAACAATTATTTGGCTGGCTACATAATGGCCAATTAAAGCAAAAAGTAACTCTTAATATAAATGCAACTGATGCAAAAAAGATAAAAGAAAATAAGTATACATTAGCAACAAGAATTGAATATTTAATGAAAAAAGAAAACGATTTTGCAAAATTTGAAGCTGACAAGTTAATATTGAGTTTAAATGGGTCAGACTATAAAATGACATTTACTGATATTAACTACAAGCCAACATATAGCAACGTAACAATTCCATCTTATGATATACAATCATTCAACAGATCAATAACAGACGCGATTCAAGATTCTAGTAAAATTGATTCAAACGAATTAAAAGCATTACAAAATATTGAGCAATGGAGAGTTAAAAGTATGACCAGCGTAACAAATTCAACTATTGTACACACAAATGCAAAAGCGCCTGATTGGTATCAAAATATAAATTGTAATAATAATATTTGTGGTGTCGGAAGGGCTGAAACTCAAGAAGAAGCCTTTAAAATAGCAATGAGTCAAGTTGGATGTAGTTTAAAATCTGACATCAAGTCTAACATAACAATAACAAAAACATATAAGGATGGTCAATTATCAAAAGTTGCGAAGTATAATTTAGAACAAACATGTAAAAATAATTTTCAAGATGGGGAAATTGTAATCACAAATAGTGCCGAAATGGATGGTTGGTATTACATTAAGGCGATTCTAAATAAAAATTAATATTTACAACAAATTTTCTTGAGCTAATGCTTCTTTTTCAACTTCTTCTAAAAATCTAGCTAAAAGTTTATCTGTAGATAATTTTTCAATTACCTCTCCTTTTTTAATAATCAGTCCACTTCCATTTCCATAAGCTATAGCGACATCTGCACTTTTAGCCTCACCGATTGCATTTACAACACAACCCATAACTGAAAGATTTAGTGGTGTTTTAATATGAGCTGTAGCTTTTTCAACTTCTGCAACTGCCGTTACCAAGTCAGCTTCAATTCGACCACATGTTGGACATGAAATAATATTAACTCCATTTTTTACAACACCTGCGTCTTTTAATATTGCTTTACCAACCTCGATTTCTTTTTCAAGTTCACCTGTAATAGAAACTCTTAAAGTATCACCTATTCCATCTAGAATAAGACTTCCAAGAGCTATTGAAGATTTAATGGTACTATGAAATAATGTACCTGCTTCTGTGACTCCTAAGTGAAATGGATAATTATTTAGAGGTCTTAACATTCTATATGCTTCAACTGTTCTTTGAACATCACTCGCTTTTAAACTTATTTTGATGTCAGTAAAATCAAGATCCTCAAGAAATTTAATATTGTACATGGCACTCTCAACCATGCCTTTAGCTGTTTGACCATATTTATCTTCAAATTTTGACTCTAAACTACCGCAATTCACCCCAATTCTAACAGGTAGATTTCTTTCTTTGCAGGCTTTAATGATCTCTTTAATTCTATTTTGCTCGCCAATATTTCCTGGATTAAATCTGATGCAATCAACCCATTTAGCAGCTTCTAGAGCTAACTTATAATTAAAGTGGATATCAGCCACAAGCGGTAAAGTAGTTTGTTTTTTGATCTCTTTTAGAGCCAATGCAGCTTCCATATCAGGCACAGCAAGTCTAACAATATCGGCTCCAGCAAAATGAAGCATTCTTATTTGTTCAACTGTCTCTTCAATATTATCTGTTTTAGAAAAAGTCATCGATTGGACACTTATGGGAGCATCTCCACCAATGGCAACATTGCCTACATATATTTTTTTAGTTTCGTATCTAGTTATCATAAAGGTGATTTTATCTTAAAAAAGATATAATCCCCCACAAAAAATTAAACAAATGGTGTATATATGGAAAACTTTAGCTTCTTTGATATTATAATTCTAGCTCTTATAGTTCTGCTTGGATTAAAAGGACTTTTACGAGGGTTGGTGAAAGAATTATTTGCCATCTTCGGAATAATCGGTGGTATATATATTTCATCAAGAATAGCTTCTAGCGTTGGTGGTGCGTTCGATATAATATTTGATTTCAAAAGTGATAACACAATGATTTTTACAGGATTTTTAATATCTCTTGTATTTATTTGGGCTGCAGCTTTCCTTTCTGGATCGTTTTTCAGTAAACTTTTTGCTATTAGTGGACTTGGAATCTTTGATAAAATATTTGGATTTATATTTGGTGCAGGTAAAGTATTCTTACTATTTTCAGTAATTGTTTATGCACTATCAAGCGTTAATGTTATGCAAAAGAAAATGGAAAATCTAAATAAAACTAGCTTTATGTATCCAATGCTTGTAAGTAGTGGTGGATTTATAATAAAACTTAACAATGATAATTTACAAGATAAAGTTATCAAAAAATAAAAACTAAGGACAAGAATTGTTTACAAACAGATTTATACAACAAAGAATAGAAAAAGCTGATAACTTAAGAGGTTTAGGCATAAATCCATATTCAAATATTTCAAATAGAAATA
>CAIJNA010000093.1 GCA_903821805.1 uncultured Campylobacterota bacterium
GATATTTATATTTTTATCTTGCTGTTTAAACATCTCGTCTGACAATAAAATTGTGGAAAATGTTTTACTCAAAATAGAAACTGTATAAAAAGTCTTAGAATTTTTTGCATTTATAAATACAGGCAAGATTGGACTTTTTGTTTTAATGGCAAATTTTAGGAATCCTTTTTTCCAACCACCATCTTTTACACCTGTTGGTGATATTCTACTAACTTCACCAGCTGGAAAAATAATTAAAGCTTCATCATGCTCTAATGCTTGGTAAATCTTTTCGATATTCTCTTTATTTTGTCTAGAATTAAAATTATCAACTTTTATGAAAAGTGAATTCAAATTATCAATTCCATTTAAAAAATCATTTACAACAATCTTAACATCTTTTCGCACTTTGCTAATAAGTTTTAAAAGACAGAGTGCATCTAACGATCCAAGTGGATGATTTGCTATAATAACAACTCTACCAGTTGATGGTATGTTTTCAATTTCATTATTTGTATAAGTAAAATCAAATTTGAAATAATCAAGAGTTGCCTCAACAAACTCAAAACCATTTAAATCTTTATTTTGCTCTAAAAAATCATTTATTTTATCTTCATGAACTAATTGTTCTGCAATTTTAAAAAGAGATTTTTTTAACATTGGCATTTTATTTGCTAGTTTTGGAAATTTTTTTAATATTTCTTTTTTTACATCTATCATTTATAGCTCCTATTTTAAGATAGTCTATTGAATATTAATTACAACTCAATTACATGGAGTATTCACAAAACATTATCTGATAAAGAAATCATAAATAGTGAATATTATCTCGATTGCAATTAACCAGATAATAATCCATTCCAAATATTCACTTGACTTTTGATTGACTAAATTTGTAGCAAGCTCGACAGATTCTTTTAAATGTTCAATTTTATATTCTATAACTTCAAAACGATTTTTAAGCTCAAGCTGAGCCGATAACTGATTATAAAGCGACTCCAACTCATTGTCGTCCCATGCAATGTCTGGTTTATCAAGAAGATACAATTGATTTAAAATATCAAATCTCTCTTTAGCAATACTACCTGAGAATCTCATCAAATCTTTTCTGTCTTTAATTTTAATATTCTCAATTTTTTCATATATTCTTTTACTGTCAATCATTTTAGCTTCAAGTGATTTTTCTCGTTTTTCCAATCCAACACTTTGCGAAAGTGTTAATGAAATGATTGAGGCTACTGATTTATTAAATTTATTATATTTTATTGTATGGGAATCAATAATTGGATTTTCATAGGACGGGTCTATTATCATGGGATAATCTTGGTTTAACCATGAAGTTTCATAAGATTGTGCGCCTGGGATATTTAATCTATGAAGAATTGTTTTTATTTCATTGTGACTGAAATTACAAAATGTTAAAACCCCGAAAGAAGATGAAAACAAAAATTTATTATTTCCTATTTCACCAACTAGAGAATTTTCAATTTTACTCAAAATTAAACCTTGAAATTCTTTTTCCAACTCATATTTCTGTATTGTAGTTGGGATTTCAACAGCAACAAATAAAATATCATTCGATTGATCGTTTTTAGCATATTGCATTATTTACCTTTTTAATTATTAGTAGAGAATAGCAAACAACGATTACAGTTTAGAAGCAAATTTAAATGTAATCGAAAAGTAATAACATTGTTATAAATTTTCATTCATCAAATTAAAAGTAATAAAACAAGTCTGGAGAATTTAATGATAACAAAAATTTTAGCGAGAATAGAAGGTCAATACCAATCTGAAATATCACTTGCTAGAGCAAATGGGTATGAGGCTGTAATGATATCATCTGATGGTGAATATGATTTGCACTATATAGAAAACGCGCAAGATAAAAATTATATTATCGAAAGTGCCTATGAATTTGGCTGGGATAAGTTTGTTGTTGTCTCATTTACTGCCAAAGGGAGCAAAAGCAAATTTATGAATTTGACCCTTATTGAAGCAGCATAATATCTGGTATTGAAATTATAAGATAACCTCAATCTCTCTAGAATCATTTACAACTTTTTTTTCTTTTACTATTCTGTCCTCTTTTAGTTTTATAGCCAGTTCTCTATCAGTAATAGCAAGAATTTGCATAGCAAGATAAGCGGCATTTACTGCTCCAGCTTTTCCAAGTGCAACTGTTGCAACAGGCATACCAGCAGGCATTTGAACTGTACTAAGCATAGCATCCATACCATCCATAGCGCCACCCTTCATGGGTACACCAATAACTGGTTTTGTAGTACCTGCAGCTAGTGCACCAGCTAGATGTGCTGCCATTCCTGCAGCAGCAATAAATACTTTTGCTCCTTTTTCTTCAGCTTCTTTAATATATGTTTTTGTTCGCTCAGGTGATCTATGTGCTGAACTTATTATAAGTTCATATTTAACACTAAACTCTTCTAATGTGTCTGCACAATTCTTCATTATTTCATAATCACTTTTACTTCCCATTACAATCGAAACGAAATTCATTTTTGGTCCTATTTTTAAATTTTTGTTATGTTATCAAATCTTTAATTAACATCAAATTCCATAATGTCAAGATCTTATTTATATACTGTTCTACTCTACGAAATCTTCTGTTTCTATTCTAAAGATAGTTAGATATGGTAGCTTTACAGGGAGTCTAATTGGATTAATATTTCCACTATGAACAGACTCTAATTCTTTTCCAAGTTGTGTAATGATTTTTTTAAATTTTATAAAATACGTTCCATCTTCTTTTTGATAAATTGTTCCTATTTCATTATCGCAAGTTTCAATTTTTGAGCCAAGTGGTGCAAAAATTTCAACTTCCTCATTTAAATAAGTTTTATATTTACAAAGAAAATGTTCACCATCTTCCATAACAAGTCCGCTAACTTCAAAAGCACCTTTACTCATAGTGTAATCATGATTTTCAGTACCTTGTCGCTCAAATGGTTTGTGAACTAAATACGCATCTGTAAATCCACGGTTCTTTGTAGTTCGAAGCTCATCTTGGTATTTTTTTGCGTCAAATTTACCAGCATAAGAATCATCTATGGCCATTCTGTATGTATAAGCTGTAATAGCTGCATAATAAGGTGATTTGGTTCGGCCTTCAATCTTAATACTATCGACTGCACCGCTTTCTAATATCTCATCAACATGCGAAGCGAGATTCATATCTTTAGCATTAAAAATGTATGTTCCAATTTCAGGCTGCTCTTCTAATCTAAAGAGTGTTCCGTGATTTTCATTGCCTGCATATAATGTGTATTCGAATCTACAATCATTTGCGCAACTTCCTCGATTAGGAACTCGACCCATTTGCACCGCGCTCACAAGACATCTTCCACTATAAGCAAAACACATGCTTCCATGTACAAATATCTCTATTTCAAGATCAGGTAATCTTTTTTTAATCTCTTCAACATCTTTTAAACTAATTTCTCTTGCAGCAATAATTCTTCTGACGCCCATATCGTAATAAACTTTGGCATCAAGATAATTCATAACATTTGCTTGAGTTGAAAGGTGAATTGGAATGTGAGGAGCTATTTCTCTGCAAAGTCCAACAACTCCAGGGGTAGCAACAATTAGAGCATCTGGACCTAATTCACTCATTGCTTTTATGTGATTTTTTAGTAACTCGATTTGAGAATTGAAAGGAAATCCATTGATCGTTACATAAACTTTTTTACCAAGATTATGTGCATAGTCTATTCCCTCCTTGAATGTTTCAAGTGTAAATTCTTTTCCACTTCTAATTCGTAAAGAAAAATGACTCACTCCTCCATAAACTGCATCTGCTCCGTATGCAAATGCTATTTTTAGTTTTTCTAAATTTCCCGCTGGGGACAATAATTCTACTTTTTTCATATGACTCTTTTTAATTAATGTTGTATTTGACTTATTCTTTATTATATCAAAGCTAGATTAAATTATTTAAAATGTAATCAAAAAGAGATTATCATATTCTAAACTATTTCAATTTTTAAAGCAAAAGGAAATAAGATGAAAGAAAAAGTTTATGTTCTTGATACAAATGTGATATTACAAAATATTCAAAATGTTTTTAATCTATCAGATGATGGTACAAACATTGTCGTTATACCTGAAACTGTTTTGGTGGAGCTAGAAGACAAAAAGAAACTTCACGATGAACTTGGATATCAATCAAGACAATTTGCCAGACTATTAGCAAAAGCTAATGTTGATGATATTGTTTTAAAAAAAGAATTTAAAATAGTAAAGCTGTCTTTTGAAAATATTAAAATACACATAATCTCCAAAGAAAAATACGAAAGCGAGATATTCACCCACAATATTGCTGAAAGCAATGATAAAAGAATTATTGAAGTTGCAACAGTTGCAGCTGAATACTACGAAAAAATGGATGTTACATTTATTTCTATCGACATTTACGCAAGAACTTTTGCACTTTTTAAAAATATCAAAACAGAAACCTTAAAAGAGGATAGATCAGATATTCCAGAGTTTGAATTTATTAAAATAATACCACTAAACTCAATATATTTTAATGGATTGTCTGGCAAATCAATTTACGATATTGACCAGAATTATCAAAATGAGAATTTCTCATACGAATTTGTAAGTGACGATGGAAATTCAATTTATGGAATAATTATTAATGAGAAAATTGAAATAATAGATGATGCAACTTTCAATCCATTAGCTATTCGTCCTGCTAATCTTAAGCAAAAGTTTTTCCTAAGCGCCATGCTTTCTAATATGTATAATTTATTAGTAATTGATGCTAAAGCTGGTAGTGGAAAAACTCTACTTAGCATAGCAGCTGCAATGAGACTCATTGAAAAGGGTTCTTATGAGAAAATTGTTTACGTTAGAAACTCTATAGAATCTCTAGACAAAGGTGCTGAAGTTGGTTTCTTATCTGGAAATGATGAGAAATTCAGAATATACAATATGGCACTATATGATACTTTGGAATTTATAGCAAAAAAGAAGATAAAAAATGCTCAGAATATAGATAAATTAGAGTCTATAAAATCAAAAACGACAGAACTTATGGAAACATATAATATAGAAACTTTGTGGCCGGGTGAAGCTCGCGGAAGAACTTTGAGTGGAGCAATTGTTATATTGGACGAATGGCAAAATAGTAGTGAAAATACAACTCAACTAATACTATCTAGACTAGATGAGAGTTGTATGGCAATTGTTATTGGATCAAATAGACAGATTGATAATCTTTATCTAAATAGATTTAATAATGGACTAACAACATTACTAAAACAAACTAGATTTGCACATCCTGAACTTAAAATGTTTGCAATAGAGCTGACAAAAGCAGTAAGAGGAAGATTTGCAGAATTTACTGAAAGGATTTTTGAAAATAAAAGAAAATAATATGAGATTAATTAACGATACAATATATAAACATATTGAATGTAGTCAAATAGAAGACAAAATTTTACAAACCAAAATAGTAAATCGTCTTTTATTTATTACGCAAAATGCTTTGGCGTATTTTGCATACCCATCAATAAACACAAAAAGGTATATTCATAGTTTAGGCACAATGCACATGGCTGCTCACATGTATAAAAACAGCATGCTAAATACTAATGATGAAACTAAAAATAAATTTCTAAAAAATTTAAAATCTTCAATTGAAGAAATTATTAGTGATCAGAAAATCAATTTATCTCTTAAAGAAACTGATAAATATGAAGATAAAGCGCTTTTTGAGTTTATGATTCCACTTAAATCTGATGTAAGCAAATCAATTTATCTTATAACATTGCAAGCAATTAGACTAGCTGGCCTTCTGCATGATCTTGGACATTTTCCATTTTCACACCAGGTTGAATACGCTATGAATAATATTTATAAAACAATTAAAACAAACGAAAAAACGAGCCAAAAGGAAAATGTATTTATAGAATTTTATGAAAAGATAACAAAAAAAGGGAAAGAAGTTTTACATGAAGCAATCGGATTCAAACTAATCAAACTACTTTTTACTTATGAATTAAATTCAGCTCATGATGATTACTTAAACTTATTATTTCAACTCATAAAGAATATTCTAGATGAAAAAAAAGATAATCATTTTGATTATAAGGTTCTTCATTCGTTTATAAATGGTACTATAGATGCGGATCGATTGGACTATATTAATCGTGACATGCTTGCAAGTGGTTATATAAGTGGCCCTATGGATTTTATCAGAATAGCTAAACGAGTTGTGTTGATAGAGCATAAAAATAAATTTGCTCTATCATTTTTCGACAGTGAAATTATAGATATTGAACACATGCTTGAGATGAGATTTAACTTGTATAAAAAAATAATCTTTAATAATAAAATTGCTGCTACTGACACTCATTTAGAAAATGTTATTTTATATCTGGCTAAAAATTATTTTAAAGACGATAATGAATCTAATACTACTGATTCCA
>CAIJNA010000094.1 GCA_903821805.1 uncultured Campylobacterota bacterium
ACCATTGAGTTGGACTGATGATGGATTCCATAGAGTTACAGTTCAATTCGCATATCAAAAAACTAAAATCATATATGATGGTCAATATGATTTAGCAGCTGCAGCCACAGCATTGTTTGGTGTAGCAGGCTCAAAATTATTCGATAAGGCGCAAAGTTCAATTGCAAATGCCATCGGAAAAATTATTTTTTAACTAAGTGAGGATATAACATGGCTTTACCAAAAATTGATGTGCCAACATATGAAACGAAATTAATTTCAAGTGGCAAAATCGTAAAATACAGACCCTTTCTTGTAAAGGAACAAAAACTATTTCTAATGGCAGCTCAGTCTACCGATGAAAAAGAAACAGTTGATGTTGTAAAACAAGTATTGAATAATTGTATTTTATCAGATATTGATGTTGATGAATTACCAACATTTGATTTAGAATACCTATTCATGCAACTTAGAGCCAGATCCGTTGGTGAAGTTGTTAACCTAAGATACAATTGTAATAATATTGTGACGAATGATAAAGGTGAAGAAAAGACTTGTGGTTCATTAGTCAAGTTTGATTTGAATATTCTTGATATCAAGCCAACTATTGATGAAAAACATTCAAGTAAGATTGAGATTAGTGACAAATTGGGTATTATGATGAAATATCCAACCCTTAAATTAATCAACGGTATTACAAATTTAAAAGATGAAGACATTGATACAGTTTTAGATGTTATAATTAGTTGTATTGATTACATCTATGATGAGAATCAAATGTATTACGCAAAAGATTCAACAAGAGAAGAATTGATTGAATTCATTGAAAATTTGCAACAAGAGGACATGGAAAAAATTCAATTGTTTTTTAGTACGATGCCAAAGATTACAAAAACTTTAGATTTTAAATGTAAGAAATGTGGATATGAAGAAGAAGTTACGGTGCAAGGCATACAAAATTTTTTCGTATAATTTTTGGTTATGATACATTAGGTAATTATTATCAGACTAACTTTGCGTTGATGCAACATCACAAATATAGTTTGAGTGAATTGGATAACATGTTACCTTGGGAAAGACAAGTCTATATTGATATGTTGGTGCAATTTTTGGAAGAAGAAAACGAGAGATTAAAAGCTCAACAGAAGGCAAGAAAATAAATGGCAGATAAACAATCCAGACTAGCAGAGATATACAAAGCCGAAAAAGAACGTGGCGGTGGTGTATTATCGACTCTTGGAAAAAGAGCTAAAGAAAAGTTCGATCCAAGACAAATGTTTAACCAAGGTGGTTTGGCAGCTGCTGTATTGCCATCTGTTTTTAAATCATACAATGCTATTGGTAAAGAAGGTAAAGTAAAAAAACTATCTGAGGATAATAAACAAGCTTCTGTTTCTTCTGCCGCTTTAGAAAGTGGTATTGGAATTCTCATTTCAGAAACAAGAGAATTATCAATACATTCTAAGTTAGCTGCAAAAAATTCTATTGTATTGCCTTCAATGGCAAGGGATATGAATGTTACCAGACAGAATATTGTCAAGTTAGTTAAACTGCAAGGTGGAACTGCAACAACAAAAGCAGATATGTTCTTTAAAAGAGCTGGTGATAGAGAAGCTGCTTATGAATCTAAGTTTAATAAAGCTGGTGGAACTGCTACTACAACACCAACTCAAGCTGGCGCTAAAAAAGACGAAAATGGTAGTGGGGGTATATTAAGTATACTATCAACTATAGCTGGATATTTGTTAAAGGGTGGACTACTTGGATTATTAGCAATAGGTGTTGGTAAACTATTAGAAAACCAAGATGTAGTCGATGGCATAAAATCTTTTGTTAAACAAGTTATTTTAGGTATTCAAACAATTATTCAAAAAGGTTCTGGAGTTTTAGGCGACCTTTTTAGTGACCCGGACGTAAAAGAAGGTATTGTTAAAACATTTATTGCTATTAAAGATTTGTTTGTTAAAGGCATTACTGCATTGGGAGATTTAGCTTCTGATCCAAGATTTGCAGAAGGTGTAGTTCAAATTTTTTCTGCAATATGGACAGCAATCAAAAACGCATTTAATGGTTTAGACACATATTTAAAAAATGAATTAAATGTTCCTGGTGGATTATGGACAGTATTAGCTGCAACAGCTGGAGTGGTTGTAACATTCAATGGAGTTTTAGCTGGTTTAACAACTGCAATCGCAACTGCAACCAGCAGGATTGCTGGAGCTGGGGCAGCTGGAGCAGCCGGTGCAGCTGGCACTGGTAGTAAAGGTCGAATTGGTTTTGGAATAGCAGCAGCTGCTGGTCTTTTACCATTTGCAGTTGATATGTATCACGACTATAAAAATAAAAATAAAAAAGAACCAACACCAGAAGACATGGAAAAAATGAATCAGCAAGCTAAAGCTGATTTTATTAA
>CAIJNA010000095.1 GCA_903821805.1 uncultured Campylobacterota bacterium
ATCTTCTGAAAAAGCTGTTGAAACAAAAATTAAGTCAATAGCTGGTGCTGTAAGATATTATGCAGATCAAAATGATATTCTAATAGAAGATTTAACAATCAATCCTAATGATTTATCATTTATTGTGCTTGATGAAGCTGAAGTTAAAAATATTGATTCAATGCTTGCAACTATTCAAGGTCTAGAAATAGTTAAAAAGGATGCTTTAGAATATAAAATTTCATTAACACCACTTGAAAAAGATATCACTAAAGATTTAGCAGTTACTCAAGCTGTTGAAACTATTAGAAATAGACTTGATCAATTTGGACTTGCTGAGCCAAGTGTTACTAGACAAGGAACAACAGATATTGTTGTTGAATTGGCCGGTATAAAGACTATTGCTGAAGAGCAAAGAGCTAGAGAATTGATTGCAAAACCTGCCAATCTTGAACTTATGGCTGTTGATGAAAAATTAGCCGATCAAGCCAATATTATGTCAGAAGAAGACGCAAAATCAACTGGACACACTCTTTTGCAAGATGCCAAAGACCAGAATGTTAAGTATATTGTTCATCAAATTCCTATTTTAACAGGTGCAGAAGTTGCAGATGCAAGAGTTGCATTTGATTCACAAGGTGGATCGCCAATTATTAACTTTACGTTAAGTGCATTTGGTGGAAAAGTTTTTGGAGATTTTACTGCTAAAAATATTGGAACTAGACTAGCTGTAGTTCTTGATGGAAAAGTTTTCTCTGCGCCAGTAATACGAGAACGAATAGGTGGCGGAAGCGGTCAGATTAGTGGTGGTTTTACAGTTGAAGAAGCTGGAAGCGTTGCTATTGCATTACGAAGTGGAGCTCTACCAGCACCTGTGATAGTGTTGGAAAAAAGAAGTGTTGGGCCTAGCTTGGGAGCTGATAGTATTCAAGCATCATTACTTGCATTATTGTTTGGTTTTGGACTAGTTATATGCTTTATGGTTGTCTACTATGGAATATCTGGAGTTATAGCAAGTTTAGCAGTTGTAAGTAATATCTTTATAATAATTGCTGTTATGTCAGCTTTTGGAGCAACTCTAACTTTGCCAGGAATGGCTGGACTAGTTTTAACAGTAGGTATTGCAGTTGATTCAAATATTATTATTCTTGAAAGAATTCGTGAATTGCTAAGGGATGGCCATGGTGTTAGAAAAGCTTTAGCTGAAGGATATGGAAAAGCCATGAGAGCTATTTTGGATTCGAATGTAACGCAAGTGTTAGCATGTACTATACTTTACGCATATGGAACTGGAGCTATCAAGGGATTTGCTATCACATTAAGTATTGGTATTTTGGCTTCAATGATTACTGCAATTTTAGGAACTTACGGAATTTATTTGGCATCATTGTCAAAAATAGAAAAAAGCAAACGATATGGTTTATGGTTTGGACTTGGGGGACAAAAATAGATGGAAATTTTTAAATCACATACTAAAGTTTATAATATTTTAGACAAAGGTAAATTGTTTTTTATTTTATCTATTATCGCCTTCTTGGCTGCTATTGGGCTTGTTTTAACAAAAGGTTTGACACTAGGAATAGATTTTTCAGGTGGAACAGTTGTTCAGGTTCAATACGAAGGAACACCACCAATTGATGAGATTAGAAAAAAATTATCTGAAAATAAACTATTTGCTCATGCTAGTGTTGCCCCATTTGGAAAAAACAATGAAATTGTTATCAAAAGTCCAACTAGTGCAGAAACTATCGATAAAGATATGAGTGATGAAATTCAAGCTAGTTTACAAGGTACTGGTAAATTTGAAATAAGAAAAGTTGATATGGTTGGACCAAAAGCTGGAAATGAACTAAGAACAAAAGGTTTTACAGCATTTTTCTTAGCTTTAGGTGTTATCTTACTTTCTGTCACTTTTAGATATGACTTTAGATTTGCATTAGCTGGTGTTGTCGCACTTTTACATGATATTGTGATTACTATTGGAGCTATTTCTTTATTTGAGGTTGATGTAAATATAGAAACAATAGCCGCTATTTTAACTATATTAGGTTATTCAATACATGATACAATTATTGTTTTCGATAGAGTTAGGGAGCATATAAAAGATAGCAAAGAGACAAATTTCAGAACAATTATAAATGAAGCAGTTACTAGAACTTTATCAAGAACAATCCTTACATCTTTAACAGTTTTCTTTGTAATTTTAACATTGTACGTATTTGGCGGGGAAATTATGCATGGATTTAGTTTTCCTATGCTTGTTGGTGTAGTTATTGGAACATATAGTTCTGTTTTTGTAGC
>CAIJNA010000096.1 GCA_903821805.1 uncultured Campylobacterota bacterium
TGTGTATATCCACTAATAACAGCAATTGGATTTTTAAATTCGTGACTAATAGCTGAGATAATGTCATCTTTTTGTCTATTTGAAAGCTTTAATTTCGCAGTATATTTTGCTTTTTGTTTATTGCTTTTTACTAATGACTCAGAAACTATTGATAATAATTTCGTAATTTTATTGAATTCTGTAGAATAATTTGATTCTATTTTTTGCTCTTTTTTTTGTTTTGCAAGATTTTTTAAAAAGTTTAATATTGATGTTATTTCATATTCAATATTTTTTCCAAGTTTAAATGATGCGAATAAAGCAATACTTAAAAAGATGAAAAATATAAACATAACCTTATAACCAATTGATACAAATTCACTATCGATATGTTCTAAATCTCTGGCCATTCTTATGTAATATGGTTCGTCATTTATAACAAATTGTTTTGCTACATATAGAAAATCTTTTTTAAGAGTCTCACTATATCTTATAGCAGATCCATATTCTTTAAATTTTGCTTGTACAATCTCGTTTCTATTAAGATGATTGTCTAACAAGCTTTTATCTTTATCTGTTTCTGCCAATACTACACCATTTTTATCAATAATAGTAATTCTAAATCCCAAATGGGTTTTTAATTCTTTAGCTTTTTCGTCTAAATTATTAAAATCTTTTGTTTCCATAGAAATTATCATAATATTGTGAAGAATATCAGTTTTAGTTTGTTCTTGCAACAAATCTTTAATCATAAAATAAAAGAAAATTCCTAGTACAAAGAAAAGTCCAATAAGAATGAGCGCAAATTTTCTGAAAAATATACTAGGTAAATTTAACAATTCTTAGCTCCACTGCAAAATATATAGCCTTCACTTCTTACTGCTTTTATATACTCTTTATCTCCATGTGGATCAATTTTATTTTTAAGTCTAGTAATAGCAACATTAACAGTTTTAGGTTTAGTGTCTATATTATCCCCCCAAACATTTTCTAATAATAGATCACGTGATAAAAGTACATCTTTATTTTTTATAAATTCAAGCAACAAATCATGCTCAAGATGTGTCAATTCAATATCAATATTATCAATATTAAATTTCTTATTTTTTGCTTGATATACGATATCTCTTACTTTAATTGTTTCAAGTTCGCTACTTGTTCTTTTAAGTAGAGCTTTAACTCTAGCTCGTAAAACATCTAAATTGAAAGGTTTTGTGATGTAGTCATCAGCTCCACGTTGAAATCCTTCAAGAATATCATCATGACTATCTTTAGCAGTAACATAAATAACTGGCTGATTGTGTCCTAATGCTCTCATATTCTGGATAAAAACACTTCCTTCAGTGTTTGGAAGGTTTCTATCCATAAGTATTAAGCTAATATTTTCTTCATTTAATATTTTTTCAACCTGAAAAGTATCAAGGCATCCTATAACATCATATCCATCTTTAGCAAGTGTGTATTCTGTTAATTCTAAAATATCCTTATCGTCTTCAACTACTAAAATAGTATACATATTCTCTCTTTGTATTTTTATAATTGATGGATTTGCCCACCATTTTTAGAATATAAAAGAAGTGACGCAATACTTAAAGCACGGTCAGCAACTTTTTCACTTTTTCTTAAAGCACTAAGCATACTATGATATTTCACAAATTCTACTTCAGTGGCTGTAGATCCTTTTAGCACATCAGTTTCTAGCATTTCATACAAATCATCTGTTTTGTTTTCAGCTATAAGAGCTCTGTTGTAACATTCTTGCGCTTCGTCTCCACAATCAACATTGAACATTTGTGAAATACAAACAAGACTATCAACTGTAGATTTTTGCATAGGTAGTGCGTATTGATTTATCATAGACATATCAACTTGGCTACAAACTTCTTTGAAACCTTTAATAAAAGCTCTAGTATTTCCAGATGCTCTAATTAGTTCATTTGTAATTTTTAAAAATGCTACCATTTCTCTTAAATCTCTAGCTTCAGGAGTATGTAGTGCAAGAGTTGTAATAATCTCTCTGTCTATCGACTCTGTTTTGTTGCTAATATTTTTTATAAATAATTTAGCATTTTCAAACTTTTCCTTATCGCAATCTTTTAATGCGTCCAAAATTAATTGATTCGCACTAATTAAACAATTAACAATTTCAACAACCGCTGCTCTAGTATTTTCTAATTTTTCTTGATATTTTAATAGCATCACCCAAATCTCCCTGTAATATAATCTTCTGTTTTTTTCTCTTTTGGATTGACAAATATTTTTTCTGTTTCATTAAATTCTATTAAATCACCCAAATGAAAGAACGCCGTATAATCGGCAACTCTTGCTGCTTGTTGCATATTATGAGTAACAACAACTATTGTAAATTTCTCTTTAAGTTCAATCATTAACTGCTCAATAGTTTGAGTTGAAATTGGATCCAATGCTGAAGTTGGTTCATCCATCAAAATAACATCAGGTTTAACTGCAATAGCTCTTGCAATACATAACCTTTGTTGTTGACCACCACTTAAAGCAGTTCCTGGATCTCTTAATTTGTCTTTAACTTCATTCCAAAGTCCAGCACTTTTTAGAGAAGCCTCAACAAGTTCATCACACTCTTTACCTTTTTTCACAATACCATGCTTTAAAGGCGCATAAGAAACATTTTCATAGATACTTTTTGGAAATGGATTTGGTTGTTGAAAAACCATCCCAATTCTTTTTCTAACACTCACTTCATCAACATCTTTTTCATAGATATCTTTTCCATCAATAAGAATTTCACCCTCAATTTTTACACCCGTTATAAGGTCATTCATTCTATTGAGACATCTTAAATATGTTGATTTTCCACATCCTGATGGCCCAATAAATGCTGTTATTTTATTTTCATAAATATTTAAATCTATACCATGTAAAGCCTGTTTGTTACCATACCATAAGTTCAAATTCCTTGAAACTATTTTTACTTTTTGATTTTCCATTCTTTGCCTTTTAACTTTTTAAAATTTCATTTTTTTGGTTTATTGCCATTTTACTTCATATTTTTTTCTAAAATATATAGCTATAGCATTCATACTAAGAAGTACACCAAGAAGAACCATTATTGCCCCACTAACTTTTTCAACATAAGCACCTTCAGGCATTCCGGCCCAAGTATATATTTGAGCAGGCATAACAGTTGCAGCACTTAAGAAATCACTAGGAGCGTCAGGACTAAATACAACCATACCAACAAAAATTAGTGGCGCAGTTTCTCCCATTGCTCTTGCCATTCCTATGATAGATCCAGTCAAAATTCCAGGAAGTCCAATAGGTAAAACATGGTCTTTTACAACCTGCCATTTAGTAAGCCCAAGACTAAATGCAGCTTGTCTAATGCTTGCAGGAACACTTCGTAAAGCAGTTCTTGAACTAACTATAATAACAGGCAACGTCATAAGTGCTAATGTAAGTCCACCAACAAGCGCCGAACTTCGAGGCATTCCAAAGAAATTAATAAATACAGAAAGACCAAGAAGACCAAAAAGTATTGATGGAACTGCTGCTAGGTTATTAATATTAATCTCAATAATATGTGATATTTTATTATCTTTTGCAAATTCTTCAAGATATATAGCAGTCATTACACCAATTGGAAAAGCAACAGCCATACATACTAAAATGGTCATAATTGAACCTACAACAGAACTGTAAAATCCACTGTTTTCAGGAATCTTTGAATCACCAGTTGTAAAAAATACAACATTAAATTTTTGTTCAACTTGACCTAATGCTTGAAGTTCTTTTAAAGTTGCAATCTCATCATCATTTAAAGTATTATTATGCCCTTTAAGATACTGATCAACTTCATCATCAGCTAAAACCCATTCATTAATTGTTTTATTCATAACTGTTGGATTGGCTTCTACGTAAGCTGGCATATCTCTAAACCAAGCACGGCTCACTAATGTCTCATACTTTTCTTCAACAGCATAAATACTATCAGCAACGGTTTCTGCGCTATATGTAATTGGTACTTGCACGTATGCTTGTTTAAAAGATGGTATCCCTTTGTTAATAATATCTGTAAAAAATATTATTAAAAATACTAGTGAAAAGATAAGTGCAGATAAGCTTAAACTTTTAAAAAATTTATCAAGCAAATGTCTTTTTGTTAGCGATGGATCATAAAATGGATTATCCAATTTATTTTGTTTTTTATTATTAACTTTATTTTTCATAGATTACTCGATTTGTATTTTTCTTTAAAAACTCTAATTGTGTAAACGCTAACTATGTTCAAAATAAGCGTAACAACAAATAGTACAAGACCAAGAGCAAATGCACTTAGTGTTTCAGGTGTACCGAATGCATGATCACCTGTTAGTGCATCAA
>CAIJNA010000097.1 GCA_903821805.1 uncultured Campylobacterota bacterium
CATTACTACTCTATTTACCTTAAGATACAAAGAAAAGGTGTCACCATAGATGAAGTGCTAGACCTTTTTGCGATTAGAATTATTACTAATACGCCTTTGGAATGCTATATGGTTTTAGGATTAATGCATACAACATACATGCCATTAATATCAAGGTTTAAAGACTATATTGCTATTCCAAAAGAAAATGGATACCAAACAATACATACTACTGTTTTTCATAATACTAAAATATTTGAAGTTCAAATTAGAACAAAAGATATGGATAAAATTGCAGAATATGGTGTTGCTGCTCATTGGAAGTATAAGAATGGACAAAACACATTTAAAGAACCTAATTTAAAATGGCTTCATACATTAGAAATGGATAATGACAATATTGAAGAATTTTATGATGAAACAAAAAAAGAATTGTTTTATGAAGAAATTGTGGTTTATTCGCCAAAAGGTGAAATATTTAATATGCCAAGAGGGTCGTGCGGATATGATTTTGCATATATGATTCATACAGATCTTGGGAATAAAGCTATCGATTGTCATATCAATAAGATTAAGAAGCCATTAATTACTGAGTTAAGTAGTGGTGACATTGTTTCAGTAAATAAAGGTGAAGAAATAGTTGCTCGTTGCTCTTGGATTAATATAGTAAAGACAACTAAGGCAAAAAAAAGTATTAAATTATTATGTCAAAATCGAAATAAACAAATAGATTTTATAAATGGAAAAAACATCATAAACACAATATTTTCTAGATATAAAGATAATATTCTTGATACATATCCTCAACCAAAAGTTTACAAGGTTGTTGAAAACTTAGACCACTTAAAGCACATAAAACGAATCATTGAAACAAAGATTAGAAATGAATTGGGATTATTTGCTAGAATGAAAGTTCAGCAAGTTAATTTTAAAGAGTATGCCTTTGAGAATCTTGTTTTTTATTCAAATTTTACACTCTCGAATGTTTCTTTCGATCATTGCTGTCATCCAAAATTAAATGATGAAATTGTTGCATTTAGAAGTGGTAAAGATGTAGTAGTTCATCATAAAATGTGTGAAAATGCTTACACATTAATGAAAGAAAAAAATCAAATGGTTTTTTGTAAATGGAGTGACGATAAATATTATATTTATAAAATGGTTGTCAGCTTAAAAAATCTAAAAGGTGAATTGGCAAGATTATTAACACATTTATCAAGTCATGATGCTACAATTTTATTTATTGAATATGGTAAAGATAGGCATTCTCACATTCAGTACTGTACTATAGAATTCGAAATAAAAAATAATAATAGTGAAAAAATTAAAAAAATTATAAATCAAAAAGCTAAAATAATTGAATTTTATTCTGGTGATGATGCTTATAAATAATTGGAGAAAATATGGAAAATAAAATAAAAATAGCTTTGGATGAGATTTCTCGTGGAACATCTGAAATAATTGATATAGAAAGAATTAAATTACTTTTAAAGAATTACTATGACAATGGTACGAATTATTTTGTTAAAGCCGGTTTTGATCCAACAGCACCAGATTTACATCTAGGACACACGGTACTTCTTCAAAAATTAGCTATTTTTCAGAAATATGGCGGAATAGTTCAGTTTTTAATTGGAAACTTTACAGCTACAATTGGTGATCCAACGGGTAAGAATATAACACGAAAAGTATTGAGTGATGAGGATATTACAAAAAACATTGGAAGTTATACCGCTCAAGCATTTAAAATATTAGATGAATCAAAAACTGAAATTGTTTACAATAAAGATTGGCTTGAGCCTCTTGGTGCTGCAGGCATGCTAAGTTTAGCATCAAATCTTACTGTGGCCAGAATGCTTGAAAGAGATGATTTCTCAAAGCGTTATGCTTCAAATTCGCCAATTGCTTTGAGTGAATTTATGTATCCACTGCTTCAAGGATATGATAGTGTATATCTGAAATCTGATATCGAAATTGGCGGAACAGATCAAAAATTTAA
>CAIJNA010000098.1 GCA_903821805.1 uncultured Campylobacterota bacterium
GATTTAACATCATCACTTTGGTAATTTAACATTAATTTAATCTACAGCTATTTTTATTATCTAAATCATTTTTTATTCATATAATGAATTCATTTTACATTAAAAGTATATTTTGTCTTGAAAACTATAATTTTCAAAGTTTTATTTATATCTTT
This sequence comes from uncultured Campylobacterota bacterium, assembly GCA_903821805.1. Taxonomy (GTDB): domain Bacteria; phylum Campylobacterota; class Campylobacteria; order Campylobacterales; family Arcobacteraceae; genus CAIJNA01. The sequence continues at coordinate 156 of CAIJNA010000098.1, forward strand.
ATGCTACACTTCATTTGCTGATTTACAAAATATAATAATAGGACTTATCGTGAAATATCTTCTTGATAACAAAAATACTATTGAAGAGAGTTTACTTTTTTGGTGTGATAGATTTGTTAGAAATAAATTGACTAATTTATCAAATAGAAATATTCAAAACAAAGACGCATTTGATTTGGTTTTAAAACGACTGGCATCAGGTAGTCTTAACATTGATGATTTACAAAACACAGTTAAAGAAGTTAGAAATATTGGCCTTGGTGGTATCAATACATATTTTAATCCAATTTATAAATTATATAAGTATTTGATCGATTTAAATTTAAAATCACTAAAAGATATTGATGAAGAGATATTGAGTGATTTTTTAGCTACTTCAACTAGTAATCTGTCTGATGCCTCAAAGAAGAATCACCGTATCGCCCTAATCTCTTTCTTTGGTTATATTGATAAGCAAAATTACGCCAATGAAAATAAAGAGACTGAAAATCATGCCTATTTGTATGATATTGAGTTGAAAAATTGGGGCGGAATAAAAGGTTCTGGAGGAACAAAAATTCCATCATTTATGAATGAAGATGAAATAAAAAGATTTATTGAATCTATTGATACTTTTCCTTTTAGCATTAAGTTGCAAGCAAGAAATAGGCTTATAATTAAAATTCTTATATATACTGGCATTAGGGTCTCGGAAGCAATAAATATTAAAATTAAAGATATGCATAAAGAAGATGGAATCTACATGATTCAGGTTAGAGGTAAAGGAAATAAACCAAGAGTTGTAATGATTAAAGAAAGTGTTATTCAAAAGGATATTGCAGAATGGTTAGAGCTTAGACGATGCGAAACCAACCTGCTCTTCTGTAACCAAACTGGAAAAGTTTTGACACAAAGTTACATTAGTCGAACTGTTGAAGATATTTTGATTAGTGCTGGAATAAGAAAAGAAAAAAATGGGGCACACATGCTTCGTCATAGTTTTGCTACCCTACTTTACATTAAGCATCGCGATTTAATTTTAGTCCAAGAAGCATTGGGTCATAGCGATATCAATACATCAAGAATCTACACACACTTTGATCACGAAAGGCTTATTAAGACGACTGATTTGTTATAATATTTATATCTTGGAAGTTTTGACCTTTTAATGTATCAAGAACAAAAACAAAATTATCAAATTTCATATCCTTATCACAAGAAATATTTATTTTTGTGGTATTCTCGAAATTTCCAAGTAAAATATTTATTTTTTCTCTTTGAATTTGCTCAGCATCAATGTAAATTTCACCATCTTTTTTGATTGAAATATTTAATTGTTTTTCTTGTTTTATTTTATTAGTATTTTTTGCAGTAGATAAATCAAGAGGAATAGCGCCTTTTACTATGAAAGTTGCAGTTGTAAGGACAATTACAAGCAATACAAGCATGATATCTATAAATGGAATTACATTGATTGAGTCGAATTTGTTTATTTTCATATTATTTATATTTAACTATTATGTATTTGCCATAGAGCTA
>CAIJNA010000099.1 GCA_903821805.1 uncultured Campylobacterota bacterium
TGTTGCTATTCCAACATCTTTACACTTTGGACTTATATCTCGAGTAATATTATATTCACTTTTAACATCATATGAATCTATGTAAGTTATTTTTACAGGATTTTTTTTCAGATCAAGTTCTGCCCCAACTAAAGCAGCGCAACAAAGAATAACAACCGACATTAATTTTTCTAATCTTTTCATTTTTTCTCCTAGTTTTAAGTTAAACTTCTCAAGTTATCTTGCAATTATATTTGATACCTAGTCATATTGCAAATCGTATATAAAAGCTAGTAGTACAATTTAATAGTTATTTAAAGTCCCACTGCATCTCTTATAATTCTCATTTTCTCACTTGCAATCACTCTGGCTTTTTTAGCTCCATCACTAAGTATATCCCTAACCATATCAGGATTATTCAAAAGCATCTCTCTTTTAGCTGTATATGGCTCGAAATAAGCATTTATTTTTTCTAGTAGCGATAGTTTAAAATGCCCATAACCTTCCCCTGGAGTTGCGTATCTTTTTTGAAGCTCAAGCAGTTCACCATCTGACATAAACAACTTACAAAGCCCATAAACATTGCAATTTTCCCATTCTTTTGGTTCATTTAAATCAGTGCTATCCGTTACTATCCCCATAACTTGTTTTTTGATAACTTTTGGTGCACCAAACATATCGATAGTATTGCCATAACTTTTTGACATTTTTGCTCCATCTGTACCTATTACTGTTGCAACTTCTGCATCAACTTTAGCTTCAGGAATTGTCAAGATCTCACCATAAGAATTATTGAAACTATTTGCGATATCTCGTGTCATTTCAACATGTTGAATTTGATCTTTTCCAACTGGAACAATGTTAGAATCAAAAAGTAAAATATCAGCAGCCATCAAAACAGGATATGAAAATAATCCGTGGTTTGAAGATATTCCTCTTGCTGTTTTATCTTTGTAGCTATGTGCCCTCTCAAGGAGTCCCATTGGAGTATGATTTGAAAGAATCCAGTAAAGTTCAAGAACTTCAGGAACATCACTTTGAACCCAAAAAGTTGATTTTTCAGGATCCATGCCAAGTGCTAAAAAGTTAACTGCTGCTTCAAATATATTTCGTTTTAAGAATTCACTATCTTTTACAGATGTCAAAGCATGATATGATGCAATAAATGCAAAAAGTTCTCCATCATTTTGGCTTTCGCACATTTTTTTTATCATTCCAAAATAGTTTCCTATATGAATTGTTCCACTTGGTTGAATCCCACTTAATATCCTCATTTTACTCAAAATTAATTCCTTCCTAACAATGTTTTTGCAAATGTTCTAGCTTCATCTGTGATATGCTCACCACTTATCATTCTTGATATTTCAACGACTCTGTCATCACTATCAAGTTCCCTTACATATGAAATATCATCTTTCTTTTCAACTAAAAAATGTTGATTTGCCGTGCTACTTAATTGTGGCTGATGTGAAATAGCAAATATCTGGTAATTTTTTGCTAATTTAGTTAAAACTTTTGCTATTGATTCACTTTCCTTTCCACTTAAATTTGCATCAATTTCATCTAAAAACAATATTCCATTTGTATCACATTCATAAATACTTCTTGCAGTTAAAAGAGCCAATCTTAATCTGTTAAATTCGCCTGAACTAAGTTTTTTCAACTCTGTATTATTGAGTGTGAAAATAACTTCATCATAACCATTTCTTGATAATTCGATAGCATTTAACCTAATATCAATATTTTGAAGATACAAATCTGCTAAAAACATATTCATGTCGCTTTTTAAAATCTCAATTAATTTTGCCCTAAAATCAGTTAATTCCATTCCAAGCTTTTCTATCTCCAATGAAAGTTTTTTGTAATTCTTTTCTAAAATAATTTTCTCAAATGTAATATTTTCATACTCTTCAAGTTCTTTTTCTTTCATCCTTTTGTATTCTAAAGCCTCTTCTATGCTTCCGTATTTTTTTTGCAATCCGCCTAATTGCTCTATTCTATCGAGGGTATCTTCTATGTTAATGTCGTCTATCGAACCTATTTTGTCATAAAACTTCTCAAACTGATTATTTATTTCATTTATTGCATCATCAAAAAAAGCACTATCAACTTCTAAAATATCTAGAGCTTGAGATATTTTGTGAGTATTGTGCAAAAATGGTTTTGCTTCATTTAAGATATTTTCAATTTTATCTTTTTTACTAAGCATATCTTTCAAATCTTTTAAATCATCATATTCGCCATGTTGTGGGTTTATTTTTGATATTTTTTCAATCTCAAATCTTGTAAACTCTTTTAAGTTTTCAATATCTTTTTCATCTTTATGAATTTTTTGTAGTTTTGCTTTTATCTCTTTTAATTCTTTGTATGTATTTGTGAAATTCGTGTGACATTCAAGATAGGTATCAAACTTTATTTGACCCAAAAAATCAAAAAATGAAACAATATTTTCGCTTTCAAAATCGCTCGTATCTTTTAAATGTAAATGTTTAAAGAAACTTTTTGAAAAGTCCTGTAAATCATTCTTTGAAATAGTTTGATTGTTTAAAAAATGTCTTGTTTTGGTAGTTGTCATTTGCTTAATAGAAAAATCGTCATTGATTAGATAATCATCATTTATGATCCTTGTATCTATAAGGTTTATCTCACTTATTTTTGCTTTTGTATCTTTAAACCCAAAAGAAGCGACCATGCTATTAAATAATATAGACTTCCCCGCACCACTTGGCCCACTAAAAATAATGAGTCCATTTTGAAAGTTTAATTCAACTTTTTTAAAAGATAAATATTCTTCCAAATAAAATCTATCGATCAAGAAGCTCCTCCACATAAACCTTTATAATCAGTATTTTTTATTTTTTCAAGATAAACAAGAGTATGCTCTAAAACTTTTTTCTCTTCAACCAATGGTTGCATTTGGATATTTTTAAGTGTTAAAGATAGCGATTGGTTTTCAACTATTGATAAAACTTCTTTTCGTATTTCGCCCAAACGAGCTTCTAGAACTTCGATCATTTTCATCTGAACATTCCTGTGCTTATATATCTTTCCCCAGTATCACAAAGGATTGTTAATATTTTCTTTCCTTTGTTTTCAATTCTTGATGCCAATTCTATTGCTGCTGATACATTGGCTCCGCTTGAAATACCAACCAAAATACCCTCTTTTTGTGCTACCATTTTTGCCGTTTCAAGCGCAACTGTATCTTCAACCATCATGATATCATCGTAAATATTAGTATTTAGTGTAGCAGGTACGAATCCAGCACCAATACCTTGAATTTTATGAGGAGCTGGTGTCCCACCACTTAATACATGAGAGTTTTTTGGCTCTAAAGCGATAATTTTAATATTTTCAACATTCTCTTTTAATATTTTCCCAACACCACTAATTGTCCCGCCAGTACCCACACCGGCTACAAACATATCGATCTGATTATCCATATCACGTAATATTTCAAGTGCAGTTGTTTTTTCATGGGCTAATGGATTGTTTGGATTTGCAAATTGATTCAAAATAATGCTTGAAGAATCTTCTTGATTTAATTCTTTTGCTTTTTCAATTGCGCCTTTCATCCCAAGTTCTGGAGGTGTTAGTTCAATATTTGCGCCAAATGCACTAATCAAATCTCTTCTTTCAATAGACATAGATGATGGCATAGTAAGTGTTAATTTGATCCCTAAACTTGCACATATAGAAGCCAATCCAATTCCAGTGTTTCCACTAGTTGGCTCAATAATGTGTGTCTCTTTTGTGATATTCCCACTAGCCAATCCACTTGTAATCATATTTAATGCGATTCTGTCTTTAACTGAACCAGAAGGATTCATAAATTCACATTTTGCATATATTTCTCCATAAAGTCCATTATCAATATTGCTAAGTTTTACGATTGGCGTATTTCCAATAAGTTCTCCAACATTATTTGCTATTTTCATCAATATTCCTTTTTGATACATTCAAACACCATTAAAATGGTGCTTTGCCAGTCCATTCTCTAATTTTATTTCTTTCTTCTTGTGTCAATTTGGCTTCTGGATGAGCCGCAACATATCCTTGTAATGGCATAACTTGATAAACTGCTTTATAAATCTCGCCCATTTTTGTGTCTTTTTGTTCAGGTGTATATGACTCCCAAATAGAGAAATTCACCCATTTTCTACCAAGATCCATATGTCTAGATATAGACCACGAAAATGGTGCTACATGACTATACCAAGGTAAAACGGTATTGTTTGAA
>CAIJNA010000100.1 GCA_903821805.1 uncultured Campylobacterota bacterium
GAAACATTTAATAATATTGAAATTATAAAAGCAAATGGAACTGAAAACTTTGAAACAATCAAATTCAAACAACACAATCTTCAGTCATTTAACATAAACATAAAATCTGTAAAAACAAACTCTCTAGTTTCACCAATCATGGAAATATTGGGTGCTGTAGCTGCTGCCGTAGTTATAACAATAGGTGGTCACCAAGTAATTAGAGGTGAAATGTCAGTTGGAACATTTTTCTCTTTCATGACTGCGCTTTTTATGCTTTATACACCAATAAAAAGTATTTCATCACTCTACAATAATCTTCAAGATGCCATGGCTGCAAATGAAAGAATAAATGATTTATTTAATGAGACCCCGGAGATAAAATCTGGAAAACTTCTTATTTCAAATGAAATACAATCAATAGAGTTCAAAGATGTGAAATTATCATTTGGTGAGAAAATTGCACTTGATGGTATTAATTTAAAAGTCAACAAAGGTGAAACTGTAGCCTTAGTTGGTGATAGTGGTGGCGGAAAAAGTTCACTGATTAATACGCTAATTAGATTTTATGATTCAAGCGAAGGTGTAATTTCAATTGATAATGAAAACATAAAAGAGATTAATTTGCAAAGTTTACGGGAATCTATTTCCATTGTAACCCAAAGAGTTTATATTTTTAATGATAGCATCAAGGCTAACATTTGCTATGGTCAGGAATACGATGAAAGAAGACTAGAAAAAGCAATAAATGATGCTCATGCTTATGATTTTATAGCAAATCTTCCAGATGGTTTGGATACTATTTTAGATGAATTTGGAACAAACCTTAGTGGTGGTCAAAGACAAAGAATTGCAATAGCAAGAGCTATTTACAAAAATCCACAAATTCTTATTTTTGATGAAGCTACTTCTGCACTTGATAATGAAAGCGAATCTGTTATTACTGAAGTTTTAAATGAGATTTGTAAAGATAAAATAACATTTATTATTGCACATAGATTGAGCACTATAAAAAATGCTACAAAAATTGCTGTCTTTAAAAATGGAAAAATTGTATGCCAAGGAACTGAAGAATATTTAATGCATGAGTGTTCAGAATATAAAAGATTGCATGATTTGGCAAACATTTAAAGTTAGAATAAATAAGGAGATACTAGAAAATGATAGATTATGAGATTATAAAACAATTAATGTTTAAATTCGAGCCAGAAACAGCTCACACTATTGCGGAATACGGATTAAGAACTTTGCCTTATTGCAGAATCATAAATAATTACATGGTTGAAAAAAATTTCGTAAACCACGAAATGCTAACTCAGGAAGTTTTTGGAAAAACTTTTTTAAATCCAATCGGTCTTGGTGCCGGATTTGATAAAAATGCTACAATGATTAAAGCTATGCCTGCAATGGGATTTGGATATACAGAAATTGGTACAATGACTCCATTTGCTCAAAGTGGCAATGAAAAGCCAAGACTTTTTAGATACCCAGATCATGAAACTATTCAAAATGCAATGGGCTTCAATAACAAAGGAAGTTATGAAGTTTCAAAAAATTTAAAAAAAGTTTATCCATTTTCAATACCAATAGGTGCTAGTATTGGTAAAAACAAAACAACTTCTCAAGCGAATTCTTTAAAAGATTATGAAACATTAATTCATTCATTCAAAGACATCAGTGACTACATGGTTGTAAATATTTCTAGTCCAAATACCCCAAATCTTAGAGATCTACAAAATGAAGAGTTTATTAAATCAGTTTTTACATTAGCAAAAAATATTACAACAACTCCTATTTTATTAAAAATTGCTCCAGATATGACTAGTGATACTGCGATTTCACTTTGCAATACTGCATTAGAATATGGTGCTGATGGTATAGTTGCAACGAATACAACTCAGGATTATTCTCTTGTGCCAAATGCTCAAAATTTTGGAGGATTAAGCGGAAGAGTTATGAGTCAAAAATCATATGAATTATTTAAAGAAATTGGTCGTGAACTTTATGGCAAAACGACATTAATAAGTGTTGGAGGTATCAGTGATGCAAAAGACGCTTATAGAAGAATTAGAGCTGGAGCTACATTAATTCAAATTTACACTGCATTTATTTTTCAAGGTCCAGAAATGTGTAAACATATAAATAATGGATTAATTGAACTATTAAAAGAGGATGGCTTTAGCCATATAAGTGAAGCTATAGGAGCTGATGTAAAATAATGACTGCGTTTGCAAAAAACTTTATTTTATATATTTTATTTTTACAAGGAATTTTAATGGCAAATAGCCTACCAAAATATTATGAACAAAATCTTGACAATGGGCTTAAAATCATTGCTATTCCTATGGATAATGGAACTAGTGTTATAACAACTGATATTTTTTATAATGTAGGAAGCAGAGATGAAGTTATGGGGAAAAGTGGAATAGCACATATGCTAGAGCACTTAAACTTTAAATCAACGAAAAATTTACCCGCAGGTGAATTTGACAAAATAGTAAAAGGTTTTGGTGGGGTAAATAATGCATCAACAAGCTTTGACTATACACATTATTATATTAAATCTAGCTCGCAAAATCTAAGTAAATCGCTTGAACTATATAGTGAATTGATGGAAAATTTAATGCTAAAAGATGAAGAATTCCAACCAGAAAGAGATGTTGTTGCAGAAGAGCGAAGATGGAGAACTGATAATTCACCTATGGGTTATCTTTATTTTAAAATTTTCAACAATACATATACATATCACCCATACCATTGGACTCCAATAGGATTTATGGATGATATATTAAGTTGGAAACTTGAAGATATTAAAGATTTTCACGATAGAAATTATGCTCCAAATAATGCTATTATTGTTGTGGCTGGAGACATTAAAGTTGATGATGTTTTTAATGAAGCAAAAAAATATTTTGGAAAGATTAGCAACAAATACCCAAAAAAGAATGACAATCTACATACTATCGAACCAAAACAAGATGGTGAAAAAAGAGTAATAGTTCAAAAAGACTCTCAAGTTCAAATGCTTGCTATAACTTTTCATATACCTAACTTTTTACACGAAGACCAAATTGCATTATCAACATTAAGTGAGCTTCTAAGTAGCGGTAAAAGTAGCAGGCTAAATGAGCTTTTAGTTGACAAGAAAAGATTAGTAAACACTGTTTATGCATATAATATGGAGCAAAAAGACCCTGGAGTTTTCTTATTTTTAGCAGTTTGCAATCCGAACGTCGATGCAACAGAAGTAGAAAAACTTATATGGGAAGAGATTGATAAAATTAAAAAAGGTGATGTTAAAAAAAGTGAGATTGATAAAGTAAAAATTAATACTAAATCGGATTTCATTTTTTCTCTAGAAAGTTCTAGTGATGTGGCAAGTCTTTATGGAAGCTATCTTATTAGGGGTGATATATCTCCACTAATGAATTATGAAGATAGGCTTGAAAAAATTACGACAAAAGACGTTACGAATGTAGCAAAAAGATATTTAAATAAAGAAAATTCAACTACATTGATTTTAAAGAAATAAAAAATGGCTTTAGAAAACTAAAGCCATCAATACAATATTAATGATATTAACTTTAGGGGAAAATCCTAAAGCTTATCTATACAATTTAAATCATTAAATGCTATTTCAAGTCTAGCAATCAGTGAATTCTGACCTTCTCTTAACCAAACTCTTGGATCATAATATTTTTTATTTGGTTTTTCTTCTCCGTTTGGATTACCTATTTGACCCTGAAGAAAATCTCTATTTTCTTTTTCATACTTTCTAATACCATCCCAAAATGCCCACTGAGTATCTGTGTCAATATTCATTTTGATAACACCATATGTTAAAGATTCTTTAATTTCAGCTTCGCTACTACCACTTCCTCCGTGGAATACAAAATTTACAGGCTTGTCATTACTTTGAATTTTCTCTGCAATATATTTTTGAGAATTATCAAGAATAATTGGTTTAAGAACAACATTCCCTGGCTTATAAACACCATGAACATTTCCAAATGATGCAGCAATTGTAAAGTTAGGACTAACTTTTATAAGTCTTTCGTATGCATAGAAAACATCACTAGGCTGTGTATAAAGCAATGAATTATCAACTTCAGTGTTATCAACACCATCTTCTTCACCACCTGTTATACCAAGCTCAATTTCAATCATCATATCCATTTTACTCATTCTAGTAAAATATTCTACACAAATATCAAGATTTTCCTCCATGCTTTCCTCGCTAAGATCAAGCATATGTGAAGTAAATAATGGTCTTCCAGTTTCTTTAAAATGTTGTTCACCAGCATCAAGAAGTCCATCTATCCAAGGAAGAAGTTTTTTTGCAGCATGGTCTGTATGAAGAATAACTGGCACTCCGTAAGCCTTTGCCATCATGTGAATATGTTTAGCTCCACTTATACCGCCAAGTATAGATGCATTTGGAACCTTACACCCCTTACCTGCATAAAATTGAGCTCCTCCATTTGAAAACTGTAAAATCACAGGTGATTTTACTTTCGCAGCAGATTCTAATACACCGTTAACTGATTCTGTATTTACGACATTAATTGCAGGAATAGCAAAATTATTTGCTTTTGCGTAATCAAAAACTTTTTTTGCTTCACTACCTGTTAAAACACCTGTATTTACTATATTTAAAATTCCCATTATTTAATCCTTCTATGTATTTTAGTTGTTAAATTATTTAAAACTAATTTTTATTTTTGCTTTTTCAGCTTTTAATATATTTTCAACTTTTTTATTAAATTCTTGACTTGACAAGAATTGTTTGATATCAGCTTTTACTTCTGCGTATGAAAGCAATGCTGGTGTTTTCTTATCATCAAGATAAATAATATGGTATCCGAATTTTGTTTTTACAGGTTTAGCAGTTATAGTACCAACCTTTAATGTTGATGCGGCCATACTAAATTCTGGAATCATTTTATCTGTTGTAAACCAGCCAAGATCTCCACCTTTTGAAGCTGCAGCATCTGTTGATTTGCTTTTCGCGATTTTTATAAAATCAGCTTCCAATTCTTTTGATTTTTCAAGAATATCAATAATATCTAGCGCTTCTTTTTCAGTTTTTACTAAAATGTGATTGGCTTTTAATTCCATTGGTTTTTGCATTTTATATTTATTTTGTTCGTAGTACGCTTTGATTTGTGCTTCGCTTACATTTATCACTTTTGCCATTTCTGACATCCACATCTGAAGTGCCAAATCTTCTTTGAGCTTATTTAGTGTCTCTTTGTAAGATATACTATTGATGATATTTGATTTCATAGCTGCTAAACTTAATATTTTTTTGTCAACAAGCTGCGTAGCAATGCTTTTCTTGTCATCTTCTTTCAATTGATTGTAAGTAACTTTTTGTGCTTTTAATATATTATCTGCATCTTCAAGTGTAATATTCTCACCACCAACAGTAGCCAGTATTTTATCTGCAGCAAATAAATTTGAAGTACAAAGTACTATAGCGACAATTGAGCTTAATATTATTTTTTTACGAAGCATTGATTTTCCTTTTTTTCAATCTAAAATTTCGGGATTTTATCCAAATATAACTTATATCAAAGAAAATCAAATAATTTAACTTAAAAACTCTTTAAATTTTCGAGTTTTTATGCTACACTTCGATTTTTAAAATTACAAAAATAAAATAATACAAAGGGAAATAATCATGAGAATATTAATAGTAGAAGATGAAAGTACTTTAAACAGAACACTACAAGAGGGTTTACAAGATTTTGGATACCAAGTAGATGTTGCTGAAAACTTTAAAGATGCAGAATATTTCATAGATATCAGAAATTACGATTTAGTTCTAACAGACTGGATGCTTCCAGATGGTGATGGAATAGAGCTTACTAAAATTGTAAAAAACAGAAGTGCAAGAACTTCAGTAGTAATAGTAAGCGCAAGAGATGATAAAGAAAGTGAAATTAAAGCACTTAAAAATGGTGCTGATGATTACATCAAAAAACCATTTGATTTTGATGTTTTATTGGCAAGAATTGAATGTAGACTTAGATTTGGTGGAACAAGCACAATCAAAATAGATCTATTATCAATAAATCCTGATGAAGAAAAAATCACTTATGATGGTGTAGAGATTGAATTAAAAGGTAAACCATTTGAAGTTCTTACACACCTTGCTAGACATAGAGATCAAATTGTTTCAAAAGAACAACTTCTAGATGCTATCTGGGAAGAACCTGAACTTGTAACTCCAAATGTAATTGAAGTTGCAATTAACCAAATTCGACAAAAAATGGACAAACCATTGAACATTTCTACAATCGAAACTATAAGAAGAAGAGGATACAGATTTTGTTATCCACCAAAAGATACTGATACAATAGAAGAATAACAATATGAAACAAGGAAGCATATACGAGCAATTCTCAAAACGATTGATAATTGCAACTTCCTTGTTTATTATCATAATCTCATTTATGTTTTATGGCTTTACAAAAGCTACCATATATCAAGAAATTACAGACAATCTAATCAAAAAAGCCAATATTATTCAACAAGCAAGTATAAATAACATCATAAAACATGATAATATTAAACTTATTACTGAAGAAAAATTAGTTATTGATTTAATTAAAGTTCCTGGTTTGCAAGAACTATCAGTAAGAGAGTATCGTGAAAACGGTGTTCATTTCATGGAACTTCTTTATCCTTTTGAGAAAACAAATGAAACATTTATAAAAATAACAAAAAATATTACAGGCACTGATGAGATGCTCACGAAGATTTTTAGCAATGTATTTATTTTGTCTTTTGCTGGACTAATTATGGTTGTTTTGTATGCATTAGCAGTTTCAAGAAACCTTTTAGCACCAATTATCAACATAACAAATAAACTTTCAAATATGAATGAAAATTCATTAACAAAAATTGAACTAAAAAAGTTGCCAATAGAATTTCATCC
>CAIJNA010000101.1 GCA_903821805.1 uncultured Campylobacterota bacterium
AAGCCATTACAAAATATTAATGACGTGAAATATTTAAAATCTTTTGAGGAAGTTTTATTTGGTAAAAGGTTTTACAATGCAATATGGAAAAATCTCCATGAATTATATAATATACTAGAATTTGACGAAATTGAACGATATAAATTTAGAGAAAGCTTTGGATATGTAACAACTAATACATACAATAAGCTTCAAGCTAAATTGGACAATTTATGTACAAAAAATGAAAAAGATGGCAGCTTTTTTACTTTCAAAATTGTTTCATTAAATATTGGAATAGACTCAGATTTTACATTGTTTGATGGAGAAAAGCCAATTAAGATCGATGCAATATCAACTATAAGGAAAAGACTAAAAAAATCTATTTTAAATACGGTTCCATTTTATTTGTACTCAAACAAAGAAAATATTAGTAATGAGATGATTGTGGAGATAAAACAAATACTGATTGATTGTTTTTAAATGAGAAAATAGCAAATAAGGCCTGAGCCTTATTTAACTACACGTTATGAATAAAATTGATTTTTCTATTTCTATAAAGACCTGTTCCAACTGGTATTGTTCTACCAATTACAACATTTTCTTTTAAGTCTGTTAGCATATCTATTTTCGAACTAATAGCAGCTTCAGTTAAAACTTTTGTAGTTTCCTGGAATGATGCAGAAGATATAATACTATCACTTGTAACGGCAGCTCTTGTAATACCTAAAAGTATAGGTTCAGCAATAGCTGGTTCTCCGCCAATTTTGATGATTTTACTATTTTCTTCATTGAATCTTCTTTTTGAAACCATATCACCAGTAACAAATTTAGTATTTCCAGAATCAACAATGCTAACTTGTCTAAGCATTTGAGATAAAATAACCTCAATATGTTTATCAGCAATGCTAACACCTTGACCTCGGTAAACACCTTGAACTTCAGCAACTATAAATTCATTTAGAGCTTTTTCACCTAAAATTTTAAGAATATCATGACTTGCTTTTTGTCCATCTGTTAATTGCTCACCAGCATGTACAAACTCTCCATCTCTTACAAGAATTTCTCTATTTTTATCAATTAGATTTTCGCTTTTGTTTCCAGCATTATCTGTAATAGTAAGTCTTTGTTTATTTCTAAGTGGTTTTCCAAAACTGATTACACCATCAAACTCAGCTAAAACAGCTATATTTTTAGGTCTTCTAGCTTCGAATAATTCAGAAACTCTTGGAAGACCTCCAGTAATATCGCTTGATTTTGCAACTGCTTTTGGTGTTTTACCAATAATATCAGCAACTTTGATATCTTCACCATTAGCAACATTGATAGAAGTTTTAGACTCAAGAACATATGCTCTAATTTCTTCATTTTTACCATGAATAATAATTGTAGGTTTATATGCAGCTGGTATATATTCATTTACAACCAATTTAGAAGTTCCAGTAAGTTCATCATATTGCTCACTAACTGTTAAACCTGGAATGATATCTTCAAATGAAACTTTACCATCAATCTCCGCAATTGTTGGATTCGCATATGGGTCCCATTGTGCAACAATTGTATGCTCTTCAGTTGCAGGTTTTGCAATAACATCACCTTTTTTAACAATATCATTGTCATTAACTTCAAGCACAGAATCTCTAGATACGTAGAATCTAGCAGCTTCTCTATCTTCACTATCAACAATAACAGCAAAGAATCCTTTTTTATAAATTACGTCACCTTTTTTCATATCATGAATTCTTTCAAGATAATCACCAACAAGTTTGTAATATTTAACAGTACCAGCTTCTTTTGTTCTGATTTCAGTTGTTACAGGAGCACCGTCAGCAACTAATAACTCAGATGCATATGGGATTCGTGAAGGAACATTCCAACCGTCTTTAATTATCTCAACGATTGATTCTCCTCTTTCAACTGTATCACCATCAACATATGGAAGATACATTTTAGCTTCAATTTTACCACTAACACCTGCAAGTTCATTTGGTTTTGCAATATCAGTTTTTCTTAAATAGTATTTTTTAGTTTCTTTATCACCAGTTACAACCAATACAATCTCTTCATGTGTTGTTTGGATAGAGATTTTTCCATCAAATGGAGCATTAATTTTTGGCTCAACAAGTAAAACTGCAGCATTTCTTCTATTAGCAACTACATTTTTCCCTTCTTTTGAAAGATATGTTTTTACATTGTAGTATCTCAAGAATCCTTCACTAGTAGCTTTTAATTCTTTTTCTGCTTGAGTAGCACTTGCTGTTCCCCCAACGTGGAATGTTCTAAGAGTCAACTGCGTTCCTGGTTCACCAATAGATTGAGCAGCTAGTACCCCAACAGCCTCACCTGGGTTAACTTTTCTTTGTTCCCCAAGATTTAGACCGTAACATTTAGCACAAAGTGAATTTTCTGCTTTACAAGTTAAAGGTGTTCTGATTGTTACAGATTTAACACCAGCATCAGCTACTATTTTTGCATCATCTTCACTAATTAAAGAACCTTCACTGAATAAAATTTCATTTGAAATTGGATCAACTATGTCATTTGCAATAACTCTTCCAGTAATTCTTTCAGCCAATGTTTCTACAAGTTCATTTCCGTCTGTAATACTACTAATTGTAATACCTTCATGAGTTCCACAATCCTCAATAGAAATTCTTACATTTTGAGAAATATCTACAAGTTTTCTTGTTAAATATCCTGCATTTGCTGTTTTAAGAGCTGTATCTGCAAGTCCTTTTCTAGCACCATGAGTAGAAATAAAGTATTCAAGAACATTTAGTCCTTCTCTAAAGTTAGAGATAATTGGTGTTTCAATAATTGAACCATCTGGCTTAGCCATAAGTCCCCTCATACCAGCTAGCTGTCTAATTTGAGCTGCTGAACCCCTTGCACCTGAATCTGCCATCATATAAATAGAGTTAAATCCATCTTTGTCAGTTTTAACTAAATCCATCATTTCTGTTCCAAGTTTATTGTTTAGAAGAGTCCAGATATCAATAATTTTATTGTATCTTTCTTGTTCTGTTAAAAGACCTTGATTGAATTGTTTTTGAACCTCAATAACTTCTTTTTTAGCACTTGCTACAAGACCTTCTTTAGATTCAGGAATTCTAATATCATCAATAGAAATTGAGATACCTGCCATTGTTGCATATTTAAATCCTAGATTTTTTAAATTGTCAAGGAATCTTGGAGTTACTGCATAACCACCATATTTATAAATATAATCAACTAGAGCACCAATATCTTTTTTCTTCAAGATTTTATTCCAGAATGAAACCGGAACGAAGTCTGGTAAGATATTTTTAATAATCATTCTTCCAACAGTTGTTGTAATAACATGACCATCAAGAATTGTTCTAATTTTTGCATGAATATCAACTTTTTTGTGCTCAAGAGCCATTAATGCTTCATTTAAGTCTGTAAAGATTTTGTGCTCACCTTTTACGCCATCTTTTTCAAGAGTCATATAATAAAGACCAAGAATCATATCTTGCGAAGGTACCGCTAAAGCTCTACCTGACGCAGGAAGAAGAATATTCATAGAAGACATCATTAAGATTTTAGCTTCTGCAATTGCTTCTTGACTTAAAGGTACGTGTACAGCCATTTGATCCCCATCAAAGTCGGCATTAAATGCTGAACATACAAGTGGATGCAATTGAATAGCTTTTCCATCAATTAGAACTGGATGGAATGCTTGAATTGAAAGTTTATGTAGAGTTGGGGCTCTATTTAGCATAACTGGATAATCTTCAACAATTTCAGCTAAACATTCCCAAACTTCATTTGTTTCGTTTTCAATCAATCTTTTTGAAGCTTTAAGTGTAGTTGCATATCCTTTTTCTTCAAGTTTTGCCATAAGATGCGGTTTGAACAATTCTAACGCCATTTTTTTAGGTAAACCACATTGGTCCATTCTAAGTGTAGGTCCAACAACGATTACAGATCGACCAGAGAAGTCAACCCTTTTTCCAAGAAGATTTTGTCTAAATCGACCTTGTTTACCTTTAATAATTTCAGAAAGTGATTTAAGTGGTCTTTTATTTGCACCTTTAACTGCATTTGCAGTTTTAGCATTATCAAATAGTGCGTCAACAGCCTCTTGTAGCATTCTCATTTCATTTCTAATAATGATTTCTGGAGCATCAAGTTCAACTAGTCTTTTAAGTCTGTTGTTTCTATTGATAACTCTTCTATAAAGGTCATTAACGTCAGAAACAGCAAATTTACCACCGTCAAGCGCAACTAGAGGTCTAATATCAGGAGGAAGTACAGGTAAAACTGTAAGCATCATCCACTCAGGTCTATTTCCACTATTTAAGAAATTTTCAACTACTTTCAATCTTTTTACAATTGATTTAATTTTAGCTTCTGATTTAGTATTTTGAATATCTTCTTTAAGACTATTTAAAAGGTCAACTAAATCAAGATTTTTTAACATATTTAAAACAACTTGTCCACCCATTTTTGCAGAAAAACCAGTGTCGTCATAATGTTCTTCAATTTGTCTATATTGCTCTTCATTTAAAATATCATATTTTAAAACTTTTTTTGATGCGTCACTATCATAGTATGCTTCACCAGGATTTTCAACAATATATGCTTCATAGTAAAGTACTCTTTCAAGATCTTTTAATTTAACACCAAGAAGCGTTCCTATTCTTGAAGGAAGTGAACTAACCATCCAGATATGAGCAACAGGAGCAACAAGATCAATATGTCCCATTCTGTGTCTTCTTACTTTTGAGCTTATTACTTCAACTCCACATTTTTCACAAACTACGCCTTTGTATCTCATCTTTTTGTATTTTCCACAAAGACATTCGTAATTTTTTACTGGTCCAAAGATTTTTGCACAAAAAAGTCCATCTCTCTCAGGTTTTAGTGTTCTATAGTTGATAGTTTCAGGTTTTTTAACTTCTCCAGAAGACCAAGAAAGAATTTTCTCAGGACTAGCTAGATTAATTTGAAATGCTGAAAAATCTTTTGGTTTGTCTAATTCGCCTATTTCAATAGATTTCAATATTTTTTGCTCTCCAGCAAACGATGTTACATAATTACTACTCATCTGTTTCTACCTCTTCATAAATTTCTACGTCAAGTGCAAGTGCTTGAAGCTCTTTTGTTAATACAAAGAATGTTTCTGGGATACCTGAATTAGGCACATTCTCACCATTTGAAATAGCTCTGTAAGCTAGCGTTCTACCTTCAACGTCATCTGATTTAGTTGTAAGCATTTCTCTAAGAACTGCTGTAGCTCCGTAAGCTTCTAGAGCCCAAACTTCCATCTCTCCAAATCTTTGTCCACCGAATAGTGCTTTTCCACCAACTGGTTGTTGTGTTACTAATGAATATGGTCCAGTACTTCTAGCGTGAACTTTTTCATCAACTAAGTGATGTAGTTTTAACATATACATTACACCAACGTTAACTCTTTCGATCATTTTTTCACCAGTCATACCATCATAAAGTGTAGTTTTACCATCTGGATCCATTTTTGCTAATTGGAATAATTTATCAAATTCTTCTTGTTTAGCTCCATCGAATACTTGTGTTGCAAATTTAACACCTTTGCTCCAATCTCTAGCATAATCAATAAGTTCTTCATTAGTAATACTATTTAAGAATTCTTTACCATGCATTAATTTTGCTACATCAGCGATTTCAATCATTTTAGCTCTTAAGTCAGCAATAAAAGTATCTTTTTGGTCATCAAACATTTGTTGTATTTGAGTTCCTAATTTTTTACCAACAATTCCTAAATGAACTTCAAGAATTTGTCCAATATTCATCCTTGATGGAACCCCTAGTGGATTTAATACAACATCAACAGTACTACCATCTTCTAAATAAGGCATGTCAACTTCAGGTACAATATTTGATACGATACCTTTATTTCCATGTCGTCCAGCCATTTTATCCCCAACTTTGATTTTTCTTTTAGTTGCAATATAAACTTTAACTTGTTTAATAACACCACTTGGCAAGATATCATCGTGTTCTAAAATATTGATTTTCTCTTCATGAGCTTCTCTTAATTTTGTTTTTTCTTTAATAAAATGCTCTTTAATGTTGTTGTATTCTTTTGAAATATTATTATCATAAGAAGCAACAAGTTTTTTCATAGCAAATCTATTGATACTTTGAAGTTGTTCTTCAGTTACCATAGATCG
>CAIJNA010000102.1 GCA_903821805.1 uncultured Campylobacterota bacterium
GCCGAGTTTCTAGCGATAAAAGAGAAAGCAAAAGATATGTCTCTAGATTTTGATGACAAAATAATATTGAATGAGTTTGCAAGAATCCATTTTGAAAAACTTCCAAATACAGTTTGGAGCACAACAAAAATCGTACATTACCGAAAATATATTGCTCGGTATATTGGAAGCAAAAAAGTTATTGATATCAAACAAATGCATATTAGACATTGCATGAGAAAGCAAGAACAATTGTCATTGGCACCAAGAACAATAAAAACAACTCTAGAGTTATTAAATCCAATATTCAAGGAAGCGATATCAAATAGACTAATAACTTTTAATCCATGTGATGGTCTTTCAATTAAAATACCAAAAACAAAAAAGACTGTATTGCAAGCATCAAAGGAACTTGCAAATATTTTAAAAGTAATTAATAATCTTTTCCAAGATAATCCATTCTATTTATCATTTTATTTGCTGGCTGTCTCTGGAAAAAGAAAATCTGAGATTCTCCATCTAAAATGGGAAAATATTGATTTTGCTAATAATCATTTTCTTATTGAGGATACTAAAAATGGGGAGCATCAATTACATTCTTTACCATACTTTGTAAAAACAGAACTAATAAAATTTAAAGAAAATGAAGGTTGGGTATTTCAATCACCACTTGTACCTAATCAACCTATAAATAATGTAGAAAAACAAACTTCTAAAATCAAAGAATCAATACCGAATTTCACACTTCATAGACTTCGTAATGTTATTGTATCAGCAATGGCCGAACAAGGAATTAGTGCAACTCTTATGAGTGCAGCTCTTGGACACAATAATACAAATACCCTCTCTAAATATCTAACACTAGGTTATATGAAAGGTTCTCAGCAAGCAGCAGATCTCATTGGAGACATTATCTCTCAATCTGAAATACTAGAGACAAATGATTAAAAAGTATTTAAACCTAATAGGCTTATTATTAGGTTTGGCTTAGATAAATAATATTAATAAAGATGGGTAACAAATGGCATCAATCACATTAACAAAACAACAACTAGCTTTAAATAAAATCATTAAAAAACAAATGCCTTCAATTACTCCATTCAGTAGTATTCAATATAGAGACAATCCCAAAGCACAAGAATTACTAAAGAGCTACCAAGGAAAACTAGATAAAACAACAATGTTCGCAGATACTAATTTCAATCTAATGCTTTATAAACATATAATGACTCATGCAATAAATAATCCAGATGATGTCACAATGATTAAAGAATCAACAGCACGTCTATTTAAACTAGGTCATGAAGTATTAGTTTCTAGTATTGCATGTGAAGAATATATGGTTAGCTATCAAGATGATATAAATAATGAACCATCTAAAAGCCTCTCACCAATAGGTATAAAGCTACAACAATATAAAGAATACTCTTCTCTTGTAATGAAATTCAAAGAGCAACAAATAAAAGATCACAAAGAATGGTCTACAAGTCCAAAAGCTAAACATGAATATAAAAAGAGATGGAAAGCTTTACCTGAGACAATACTATTTAAAGATAACCAATTAGCAAAACAGTATTTAGAGTATTTCAATAATTATGGAATCAATCAACATCTAAAAGCAAAAGCAGAATTCCTACTTAAATTAGACCTTCCAAACATCAATTCAATACAAATCGCAAAGAAAATAGCAGAATTTTCAGCAATTTAATCTTTTAAATTTCCCCTCCAAAAAAGTTTTCATAGTTCAGCGGGCACTAATATATGGTGCTTCTAGCTAATTAGCCTCCTAAAAATATGCCAAATAGCCAAAGGAATGGCCTACTGATCCCATGTTAGACTGCCTTTAAGAATTGCGCAATTCGAAAGAAATCTAAGGATCTAGCATGACAAACATGGAATTTAAAAGATGGTTAAATCCATCAGAACTTGAAGCCGAATATGGCTTCTCAAAATCGTCTCAAGCAAAAATGAGAATGGTGAGCAATAGCTCAAAAATACCTTTTAGCAAAATTGGCAACTTTATCAAATATGACAGAATCGCTATAGATAAGTGGCTTGAAGCTAATCAAGTACAAGGAGGGGACCTATGAATTTAACTCTTGAGCAACAAATTGCATATGATGCCATTGGAAATTCAACTAGTTTGTTTATAACTGGTGGAGCTGGCACAGGAAAAAGTTTAGTAATAGTTTCAAAAATGCAAAATGATACTGATGGTGATTTTGTGCTTTGTGCTACAACAAATAAAGCAGCAAAACTTTTGGAAGAGAAATTGAATACTGGAGAAAAAGTAAATACTTTACATTCAATTTTAGGTCTAGCACCAATAAATGATGGAAGCACAAAAGATGGAGATGAGATACTTAGTTTTCAAATTCCTTCTCGTCCAGATTTGGAAACTTCTTTGGCGGGAAAAAATTTAATTATTGATGAATCTTCAATGATTTGTGGTGATGTCCAAAATTATATTTTAAAACTTTTGGA